>DASZGG010000051.1:0-6911 GCA_035939025.1 Chthoniobacterales bacterium
ACCGCCTGATGACCCAGATGGAGCCCGTCAAAGACGCCAATCGCCAGGTGCGTTGGCCCAGCAACAGATTTCAATTCGTCGATGGCACGCAGGATTCTCATAACTCAGGAGGGCTTAGCCTGCATCGCTCAAAAATCCTTAGAGATTTGTGAGCGATGCAGGCTGTAGCAGCAGATTTCTCCGGCTACGCCGGAAAATTCCGCTGCCTTTTTCAGAGGAGAGTTTCATCAGTTTGTTCGATTCATTTGTTCTCAAAACCTGCTCTTTGACAGGCGCGCAGCGCCCGTTTAAGAGCCTTCTAACCCGCAATGAGCTCGTCGCTTCGGCATTGGTGTGATTTTTGCGGGTTAGGCTCCGCGCATCCGGGAGACGTCCGGCAAAGAGATAATTCGATCGGCGATGCTCTCCTTTGCGTCGGTCTTTAGTGCTTCGATTGTAACCGCACCGTCTACCGCGAATCTCCCGGACTTCGTTCTGCGTAGCGCAGAAAGGTGGGCTCCGCATCCAAGTTCCTGACCAATATCATGCGCATAGGTGCGGACATAGAAACCTTTGCTGCAGATGACTCGGAAATCGATCTCCGGCAGGCGAACGTTTCGAATTTCGTGCGCGTACACATGAACGCACCGAGGTTCCCGCTCAACGATCTTCCCTTCACGCGCGAGTTTGTAAAGCGGCACGCCCTCCTTCTTAATCGCGGACACCATCGGCGGGATTTGGTAGAAGTCGCCGTGAAACTTCGCAAATGCTTCCTCGATCACTGATTGATCGAGCGTAACGACCTCGCGCGTCTCGATAACTTCACCGTCGCGATCCTGCGTATTTGTCACTTCGCCGAGCTTCATCGTTCCGACGTACTCCTTATCCTCACTCATCAGTAGATCCTGGATTTTGGTGCCTCTTCCGACAACGACCAGAAGCAAACCCGTAGCGAAGGGATCCAACGTGCCGCAATGGCCAACCTTTTGCGTTGCCAGACGGTTTCGGACGATCGCTACGACATCGTGGCTTGTCATTCCCGATGCCTTATCGATTAGCAAAACGCCGTCATAAGGACTTTGCGATTTCATGGAAAACCCTTTTCAAAACTTTGCTTCGCACCTCCTCCAACTTTCCACGAATTCTAGCACCGGCGGCTCGTGGGTGGCCGCCTCCACCGAATTCACCGCAAATCTTGTTCACATCGACCCGATCATCTTTCGATCGCGCGCTGAGACGAATTTTCCCCTCCGGTAGTTCCTCAAAGAATAGAGCGACCACTACGGTGTCGACGCAACGTACGTAATCGATGAGCCCGTCGATGTCGTCCGGGCGAATACCCAGCCGCTCTTTAGTTTCGTTGATCAAAGCCATGCTTGCGACCTGATCGCCCGCATCAAACGACGCGTGCGGCAAAATCTCACCCAACAACTGGACTCTCCTTTTTGGATAACTCTCGTACAGCTTGTTGGAAATCGCACCGGCGTTCGCTCCCTGCTTGATTAGCTCGGACGCGATCTCAAAAGTGCGAGCTGTCGTGTTCGGGTAGCGAAACGAACCGGTATCAGTAGAGATAGCCGCGTAAAGTGCATCGGCCCCTTCGTATGTCAGCGGTAAATTCTCTGTCCGGAGGAACTCGTAAATAATCTGACCGGTCGCGGGAGCAAGGGTATCGATATGAACCAAATCACCGTATCGGGGGTTGCTGGCGTGATGATCGATGTTGATCCATTTTTCTGCGTGACGAATAGCGCCGAGCGCAGTGCCTAATCGCTGTTGACTGGCGGTATCCAAAGCGATGGCGACTTCAAAATCCTGCGGCTCGATAGGTGGTGGCGTGATCAAATCCGATTTTCCAAGAAATCGAAAACTTTCCGGCAGACCGTCCTCGTTCCAGGCGGAAACTTTCTTTCCCAAATGTTGCAGGCTCAGAGCAAGCGCTAACTGAGAGCCGATGGCGTCGCAGTCCGGCCGCACGTGACTGAGGATTGCAACCCGGTTCGCCCGACCGATTGCGTCGGCGATCTCGTCAAAGGATGCGTTCATCTCTCGTCGCGCGGTATTTCCAGATCCTGCATGATTTCTAGTACGCGACTGCCTCGCTCAATGGAATCATCGAGCTTGAAATTTAGATGAGGTGTATATTTGAGCACGACTCGTTTGGCCAATTCCCGCTGGAGCGCGCCGCGGTGTTCTTCGAGTTCCGCGAGAACTCGAGATTTCTGATCCGGTTTTCCGATCACACTCACGAAAACGTGACATTGCCGGAGATCTGCGGTGATGTCGACCGCATGGAGTGTGACCAATGTTTGAGCGCCGAAATTAACTTCGCGTGAGATGATTTCGCTCAACTCCCTCTTAATGACTTCGTTTACCCGTTCAAGCCGATGTTTCATGACAACCTCGAAATGTTATTGGCTCACTATAAGCCGCGTTCGGCCCGCCGCATTTATGTCGGCCGCTCAACTGGGAACCTTCAGTTTGGCGACCAGACAGTCACGCTCGAATTACAACTGTTGCGGCACTTTCTCGAGATTGTAACACTCGATGATGTCGCCAACTTCGTATTCGGTAAAGTCGCCTAGTTTGATCCCACATTCGACGCCGACTCGCACTTCTTTCACATCGTCTTGGAACCTCCGCAGAGTAGCGATTCCTCCGTCGTAGATCGGTTGCCGGCGACGCAAAACACGGGCTCGGCCCGTTCGCAAGATTCGACCGTCTGTGACAAAGCATCCGGCGACGGTTCCCTTGGAGAGGTCGAATATCTGCCTTATTTCGGCATGGCCTACAACGCTTTCGCGAACCTCTGGATCCAGCATCCCGACCATCGCTTCCTTTACCTGGTCGATGAGTTCGTAAATGATGCTGTACAACTTGATCTGAATGCCTTCCCGTTTCGCCGCGGAAGCAGCCTGATTCTCCACCTTGACGTTGAAACCTACGATAACCGCATTCGAAGCGGTCGCGAGCAGTACATCTGACTCCGTGATCGGTCCCACGCCGACGTGGATTAGCTCGAGGTCAATTTTCTTGCTCTCTATCTGATTTAAGGATGCGGTTAACGCCTCAGCGGAGCCCTGAACGTCGCATTTCAGAATAAGTTGTAACTCCTTTCGACCCTCTTCCATGCTATCAAACAAGCTCTCGAGCGTAGCCCTTTGCGGCATCGCCAACTTTTGACTTCGCAAATCGGTCAAACGTTCTTCACTTAAGGTCCGGACAGATTTTTCCGAGTCCATGACAGTCAACTCATCTCCGGCATTTGGAAGACCGGTGAATCCTAAAACTTTCACCGGTGTCGCAGGCCCAGCTTCCTTCACGCTCTCGCCCGCATCGTTGATCAGCGACTTTACTTTGCCCGAAAAGTGGCCGCAAATGAACGGTTGACCGACTTTCAGCGTTCCCATCTGGACGATCACAGTGGCAGTCGGCCCGCGACCTGGCTCAATCTGGGCTTCAATCACTGTCGCGCGAGGCGGTGAGGTGGGGCTCGCCTTTAGCTCCATGATCTCCGCCTGGAGTACCATCATATCAAGAAGCTGATCTATGCCGGTCCCTTTGGTAGCTGATACTGGTACGCAAATGGTTTCGCCACCCCAATCTTCCGGCGTCAAGCCCTTGTCTCGAAGCTGAGTCTTTACTCGTTCAATATTCGCCGAGGCCAGGTCGATCTTATTGATCGCCACAATAATGGGAACCTTTGCCGCCTTAGCGTGGTTGATCGCTTCGTTGGTTTGCGGCATGATTCCGTCGTCCGCAGCTACCACTAGAACGACCACGTCGGTTACTTTCGCGCCACGTGCGCGCATCGCCGTAAAGGCCTCGTGTCCCGGTGTATCGATGAATGTGATGGTTTGCCCTTTATATTCGACGGTGTACGCACCAATGTGCTGCGTGATGCCGCCTGCTTCCCCGGCTGCCACGCGGCTTTTGCGAATCGCATCCATCAGCGATGTCTTGCCGTGATCCACGTGTCCCATGAAGGTGATTATCGGGGCCCGCGGTTTCAACTCTTCCTTAGTCTGAACCACCGGCCTCGGCGGCTCTTCGACGACCACTGGGCGCGTGTGGACTCCCGCCCCTTTCTCTCGTTTTTCGACTTCGAAAGTGTAACCGTGCTTTTTACAGATCGCTGCTGCGATATCCGGCTCGATCGTGTGGTTGATCGCCGCGAAGATGTTCATGTCCATCAGATCGTGAATTAGCTGAAATGGCTTCAGCCCAATCTGTTGAGCGAGATCACGAACGATGATCGGAGGTTTAATGTGAATTATCTTATCGTCGAGGATCGGGGGAGCCGGTTCGCTGGCATTGACCGGAGCAATTTCCGCTTGAATCGGTTGAGCCGGCTGGGGGAGTTGAATTGCAGGTTCTGGCGCCTTCGTTAGGATCGGTGGCCGAATCTTCGAGATAGGAGGAAGGACCGACTTCGGTTTCTGTTCCGCACTCGCCGAGTCCGAACGCTTCGGCTTGTTGTCGTCGATGAGTGAAACAGTTTCAGGTTTCGGCGGCGGTACTGCGGGTACCGGCACGGGAGCAGGAGTTGCCTCCGGTGCCTTGGGCTTGATGATGGGCGGGACAGCAGACCTCGATGAGGTTCTGGTTTCCGTCGGTGCTTTCTTCCTGCTGGAAGGAGAGATGAGGTCTGTAGCTGATTGAGGCGTAGCGGCCCTGTCGGCTGGTTGATCAGCGCTAGGCTTCGATTTCTGGGAGGGGTCTTTTTTGCTGCTTGCGCGTGTGGCCATGAATCTGTCTCTCTAAAATTTGCATCGCTCCACCTCAGTTAGATGGACGCCATTTTCTTCTCGTATTCTCTCCGCGCAGCGTCGTGAATCTCACGGGCCCGTTCGACGTCCACCTCTAGGATCCCTGCGATGTCCTCAGGATCCACCTCCAGCATTCCTTCAATACTGTTGACTCCGGCGCGGGCAAGAGACCGAGCTGTCACTTCGTCGATATTCAAAGCTTTCGCAAGTGTCGTGATTGCTTGAGCGATCTTTTGTTCGAATGCCTGCGTAGCCGATTCATCTTTGGCAATGTTGATCTCCCACCCAGTCAGGCGCGCCGTGAGACGCGCATTCTGCCCACGACGGCCAATGGCAAGAGAGAGCTGGTCCTCTTCTACCGTGATGTTGATCGCATGACGGCTCGCGTCCAGCGATAGCGACTTGATTTTTGCCGGCTTAAGAGCTTCCATCACAAATTCTCGCGGATCCTGGCTCCAGCGGATGATATCAACCTTTTCCTGGTTTAACTCACGGACGATGTTCTTGACCCGCGAACCCCGCATTCCGACACACGCGCCGACCGGATCCACTTTCTCGTCCGAGGACCAAACGGCAATTTTGGTGCGATAACCCGCTTCTCGAGCGATCGCCTTAATCTCAACTGTGCGGTCGGCGATTTCACTGACTTCGACCTCGAACAAACGCCTAACAAAGTTAGGATGGCTCCGGGAAATTATAATCTCCGGGCCGCGACTAGAGTTTTCTACCGCCACCACGTAAGCGCGAATGCGATCCCCGATGTTATAGTCTTCGGTCGCGACCCGCTCGCGGGCGGGCATCACTGCCTCAAATTTTCCTAGATCCACTATCACGTCCGAACGCTCAAACCGGCGCACCGTTCCGCCGACGATCTCCCCGGCACGATCTTTGAACTCGTCATAAATCATCTCCTTCTCGGCCTGCCGAATGCGTTGCAAAATCGCCTGCCGCGCGGTCTGCGCGGCAATTCTTCCAAAACCTTCCGGCGTCACCACCACCTCCAGGACATCACCCGGATTTGCATCTGCCTTGATCTTTCGAGCTCGGCTGAGGTGGATCTCGTCGTGAATATTTCGCACATCCGCGACGACAAATAGATTCGCCAGCGCAGTGATCTCGCCGCTCTTCGGATCGATCGTAACACGCAAATCCCGAGCGGGCCCCACGCTTTTCTTGGCCGCCGTCAGCAAGGCGCTAGACACCGCATCAAGCAATACCTCTCGCTTGATGCCCTTCTCTCGCTCCATGTAGTCCAACACCGCTAAAAGATCACTGTTCATAAAAACAATAACGGACCGATCGGGTCGGCTAGCCGCCGGAATCGGTGGATTCCTGCGGATTCGACCAGTTTCGGTCTGGTCGTAGAATCTAAGACCGAAAAAAAGGGCCGTCAAGCCGAGCGCCTTCGCAAGAACTTAGGAGTCAAGAATTCAAGAATCCGAGAAGAACAAATGTCTCGCAACGAGTATCGCATCGCACTATGCTCGATTTCTTGAATTCTTGGTTTCTTGAATTCTGATGACCATCCGCGTCGTTACTTTCGATGCCGCAGGCACATTAATCCGCCTGGTTGCTCCTCCAGGCTGGACCTACGCCGAAACGGCGAATCTCTTTGGCTACCACCTCGATCCTGGTCGCGTCCAGGATGCGTTTCGTATCGCATGGAAAACTCTCCCGCCACCTCCTGAATCGTGCCGTCCGCACCCTGATGATGACCGAGGTTGGTGGCGGCGGCTCGTCGCCAAGACCATCGATGACGCGGGCTATAAGATTGACCGGTTCGACGATTACTTCACCGAGGTGTACGAGACTTTTGCTCGCCCCGGTGTCTGGGAACTTTTCCCGGGCGTTCCGTTGGTCTTGACGGAGTTAAGCCGCTTGGAAATACGCCTTGGGGTCATCTCAAATTTCGATCGTCGTTTATACGAGGTCCTTCTGCATCTGGGCGTCCGGGATGCATTCGAACACGTGATTATTTCCAGCGAAGTTGGAGCTCAAAAGCCGGCTGCTCGCATCTTTTTGGAGGCAGCGCGGCGTTTTGACGTTGGTGTTCATGAGATTTTGCACGTTGGCGATGATCCCGAATTAGATTTTGGAGGGGCACGTGCGGCCGGCTTGCATGCGCTTTTGGTAGACCACGAGACTGCAGGGCTTTCAGGACTC
>DASZGG010000052.1:0-12588 GCA_035939025.1 Chthoniobacterales bacterium
GATTACTTTTTGAAACGCTATGAATAAAGCATCAGCAATGATCAATGGTTACAGGCTCGCTTACTCGCAACACGGCGACCGGAGCCGGCCAGCGGTCGTGTTGAGCCACTCGCTGGCGACCAGCATGGAAATCTGGGGATACCAGCTTCCGCTTCTTACGCACCGGTTTCGCGTTTTGCTTTACGACCTCCGCGGTCATGGCGCGAGCGAAACCCCAGGCGACTCCTGCACGTTGCAAGAGCTTGCATCCGATGTCGCGGCACTGCTCGATCACCTACAGATCCCGCGCGCAGCGTTTGTCGGCCTGTCGATCGGCGGAATGATTGGCCAGGTCTTCGCGCTTCAGTTTCCCGACAAGCTCTCCAGTCTGGTCCTCTGCAGCACCGGCTGCCAGACGGAAGAGCAAGTGAAAGTTGTGCTTGATGACCGGATCAGCAAAGTTCGTTCAGCCGGGCTGCAAAGCCAGGTCGAGTCGACGCTCTCACGCTGGTTCACTTCTCGATTTATCCAAGAGACGCCCGGCTCCATGGCGTGGGTATCCGATCTGATTCTCTCAACCTCGGTGGAAGGCTATGTGAGTTGCTGCCGCGCAATCCAAAATCTTGACCTCATCGACGCACTCCCCGCGATCCGGGCAAAAACCTTACTTATCCCAGGCGAGCAGGATTTCGGGTTTCCTGAAAGAATTTCGCGGACGATCCAGCAAAAAATTTCAGGCGCAGAGCTAATCCTGCTAAAAAATGCGGCTCACCTCGGCAACGTCGAGCAGGCTCATACTTTCAACGAAATCCTCATCGATTTTCTTTCGCATACCCTGACTTGAGCGGGGTGAGGCCTCAAGAACGTGTCGGCGGGTCGGCGGTAGGGACGCGCTCCCTCGTGATCCGCCGCAGCGCGTCCGATGGTAACGTCCGGTCCAGCGTCTTCGACGGTGATTTCGCTCCGGCGCGTCCGGCGTCGCACGTCCAATGAACGTGCAACCCCGGTCGCGCAGGAGCGCAACCCTACCGCGCCACGCGGGTCGAACGCCGACACACCGACGTTCCTCCTTCCCGTACGCCGATAAGCTTTTCCAGAACGCCGCGCTTAGGCCGATGTGATTGATCGGCCGACAGACCTGAAGATGGACTCGGGCGCAAGATCCGGCGAAGTAGCTGTCAAGTGATTGATTCTCGAGTCCTTGAATGCTTGGCTTCTTCCCCTCTTGCCTTCCGCTCTTCTCTATTTTGGCTCTTTTTGTTATCCTCCGAGCCCTATGGACTGGTTGGAGTTTTTTGACTTGGTGGTTCCAGGATTCGCGGCGTGCGCCGAGTTTGGATTTTTCTTATTCGTGCGACCAAATATCCGACGGCTACCGGATCGCCACAGTATCGAAGCCGATCAACGCTTCCTTCGGACATTCAACCGAGTGATGCCCATCCTGACCGGACTCTCTGTTATCCTTCTTCTTATCTACGCGTTCAGATTCAAGGAGAACAACATCGCTAACCAAACTGTTTGGGGAGCCGTCTTTTGCTTCTCGGCTGCCGGTGCATCCTCGATCTGGTTGAACCAGCCGCTCGAGCAGGAGATCGCAGCCTGGAATCCGGAACAATTACCGGCAGATTGGAAATCAGTCCGGAACCGCTGGACGATCGCGCAAGGCCTTCGCGCTTCGCTGCAGTTGTTGGGCTTCATTCTTTTTTGTGTATCGATAGCCACACGCTAGTAATCAGTCACGAGGATTACCTTCGTTTGCCAGCCGGGCAAGCGAACGAAGGTAATCTTGCTTCCAACGACGATATCGCGATTCCAACCAGATAAACCGTCCAACGCAGACGGTCACGACGCAGACGTAAAATGCGTGGTAGATCGCAAAGACCATAAAGTCATCGGCAAGAATCAATGGAATATGGATAAGTGCGCCGATGCCGAAAATCAGGAGATGCACCATAACGCTGACTTCCGATGGGCGCCTTTGCCAAATCCAGACTGCACGCTGGTACTCTTCGAGGTCAATACGCTCACTTCGATCCGCAGATCGCGCGATTTCCGTCGGACTGCAATCCGGAAACTTTCGGAAAACCCAGGAGTCTAGAGTACGATCTCGCATATTGGGTAATGTTGTTTCGTTCAAAATGAACTTACAGGAGCCGATCCTTCGACGAAATTTTCATGATTGCTGGAACCATTTCTCTGTTATGTCTTCCCGTATTTGCCGGAAGTGTCAACGATTGGCTGTGGATTGAACTTTTTTTAGGGGGACGGTAACAAATTTGTTGCTAATCTTATAGTAGCCTGCTACCTAACAAAAAAGCTTTCTTCGGAAAGGGGGCCAGTACAAATGACTACGATAATCTTCTCAATGTCCAATCCTGTCGCATGGATGGCTGGCTTCCGTATTCGTCCGAACCAGCGCCAGTGGTCACATAAATGACTCGTCTGGCTTAGGTACTCCAAGTCCGACAGACTAAACTGATCGAGCCCCTTTTTTCAGGGCCGTCAGAGGGTTGCAACAACTTTTTTGTTGGTCCTTTTATCTCACAGCGATGTTGTTTTGTTTAATGCGCCTTCCGCATTCGTCATTCAGGAAGCCGGAGGCCAATGTTAGTTTACTGAATAGAAGCAGGTACTATGTTGACCATAGATCAAACCGAACAGCGCAAATCGGGCGACCAGAGATGCTCTGTGCGTTCCGACCGGATCGCTGTCGACGACATAGCTTCTTCGAAAATTATTGATTTCGAATCAGCTCGGCTAGCGCTCGAAAGAGATCGTTCTGTGGACCGGGAGGCAGAACAGATGAATCGCGGAACCTCGAATCATCTCCTGACACCCTCCTCAGACGGCCTGGTCGAATCGGTGGTGACGATCCTTCTAGCCGTTCTCCTTGCGCTGTACTTGTTGGCCGGAGCGATCTGGGGATTTTGATTTCTCGCGCGGCGTAAGCGGCGAACGCCACGCGAGAAAACGAGGATGACGAGCTCCATGCCGAGAAAGGACTACGCGGAGGGTAAATTCCCAGGAGCTCACCTCACCGCAGGTATGCGCGAATAACGCGGTAAAGGCAGGCTTCGTAATCCCGTTTCCAACGTTCTCGCCAGTAGAAATCGAAGAGCATCAGGGTCGCAACAGCAAAACTCAACGCGGCGGCGATCAGTAAACCCGGAATGTCGAATGACACGAGGAAGAGGATTGCCAGAACAAACAGGGTCAACCTTCCCCACAAAACCTTTCCAGCATCAAAGAGCACATATCTTGGGCGCCGTCCCCATAGCCACGCAGCCCGCTCGAGCTCAGCTTGGTCAACGGCCGCCGCCGGAACAGAACATTTTTCTAATAGTGTATGCGGCGAGTAACTCGTGTACTGGTCTCTCTGGCAAGAGAAAATCTGGTCCAAAAACCGGGACATACAGCATTCCTAGCGGGGATTGGTCAAATACTACCTTAGTTGGCCCCAAGCTGCACACTAAAATCATCCGATCGTCTCAAACTTTTGTCGGCTTCGCTATTCGGATGCGCAACTTCATGTCCAGAATAAGTTGCCGGACTCATCTCTATGACTCCGAGGGCTTCGTGAATTGGGACAAAGCTTCTTTCGTTTCTTGCATAACGGCTGTTGCGTCTTGACTTTGACCCGTCGGTTCGGCGTTCGCGCGATGGGCCCCAGAGTCGTGCTCAACAAAGGTTTCCGAAACCTGCGGCTCATTGACTTCTGCGTGCCTCAGCAAAATCTCGGCTCCAGGAAACTTCGATTCCATGAATTGGAGCAATTGATCTCGCTGAGAATATTGAAACGGTACCTCGATTAAAATTTGGGCTCCTTCAAACATGGCAGGAATAAGATAAATGAACCCAAGAACTCAAGTATTCAAGAATGCAAGAGTGCTGCAATGCGAACCTCGGCGCGAGACTGTTGGTTCTTCTTGAGTTCTTGAGTTCTTGAATTCTTCTCCGCGATTACAGGGCTTTCAACGACTCTCTCGCGTGCGGCGCCCAAAGATCCTGCGCCGGTCCGACCGGAACAATCCGAGTCGGATTAATATCGTCGTGAGTAAAGTAGTAATGGCGCTTGATGTGATCGAAATTCACGGTACCGGCGATTCCATCAATTTGGTAAAGATCACGAAGGTAACCGTACAAGCTGGGGTAATCAGCGATCCGGCGGATGTTGCATTTGAAATGACCATTGTAAACCGGGTCGAAGCGAATCAACGTGACGAAAAGCCGCCAGTCCGTTTCGAGCGGCGAATCCCCGAACAGATAGCGGCGGGTGGACAATCTCGCATCCAGCTGATCGAGCGTCTCAAAGAGCGGATAGACAGCTTGTTCGTACGCCGTTTGGGAGGTCGCAAACCCTGCTCGATAGACTCCATCGTTGACCGTCTCGTAAATCAACTCATTGAGCCGATCAATGTCCGCTCGATACTTCTCCGGATAGAGATCCAAGTCGCTATCAGTATATGAGTCGAATTCACGGTTCAGAATCCGCATGAGATCGTCATCGGAATTATTGACGATCACGCGCTTTTCTTTGTCCCAGAGCACGGGAACCGTAACGCGGCCGCGGTAAGACGGATCGGTAGCAAGATATGCGTCACTCAAAAACTCGAAGCCGTTGATGGGATCCCTCGAATGACCAGGTCCATCCCGAAAGGCCCATCCGCGTTCATCTCGAATCGGGTCGACGACTGTCATTCCGATGATTTCGCTAAGCCGTTTCAGGTGGCGAACGATGATCGTTCTGTGCGCCCACGGGCATGCCCATGATACATACAGGTGATACCGCCCTTCAGCGGCGGGAAAATCCGATTCCCCGTTGGCGGAGACCCACCGCCGAAAAGCGTCCTGCTGTCGCACGAAACGCCCGTCCTCTGATTGCTCATCTGGAAATTGCGGTTGTGTGTGAATGTCCATGAGCCAGACGCTAGCCTGCATTGCTCACAAATCCTTAGAAATTTGTGAGCGATGCAGGCTCAGGCAGCAGAATTCTTCGGCTACGCAAGCGAAAGCTCCAGCTTTTGCCACCTGTCTTGATGAGGAGGCAAAATGAAGAGGCAAACGGAAAGCCGCCGTCTCATTGTGCAACTCCTGAACTCCTGCAACTCCTGACTTCTTCCCTCGCGCCCCTGTTTAAGGACTATCTACCCCGTAATATGCGTGTGGGAGCGTATAGCGTGTGAGATTTGCTGGGGCTATCGGTAGTTTGTGGCGTATCGCAAGAGGGGCGACTGTAGGATCGGTATAGCTCGCCGGACTCGAGTGACATTTCTCGCATTGCCAACCACTCTGACCGGCGTGCCGATCTGTACGCGAGCGAAGAACTCACTGGCGAGATCTCTCGGCATCCGTACGCAACCGTGTGATGCGGGGTAACCAGGAAGATAGCCGGCATGCATCCCGATATACCTGCTGAATTCCATGAAATACGGCATCGGGGCGGGCAAATAATAACAGCCGGCAGGTACCTCGGAACCCGATGACGCATTCGGATTCACTATCCTGCCGTGGAGATCGACGATGAGGCCGAAGCTTCCCGACCTGTGGTTAAGGTCCTTACTGACAATCCTGAAGTTGCCTATCGGTGTTCCCCAACCATCTTTGCCAGAAGCAATCGGCGAGACGATAGCCACTCGGCCGTCCTCGATCAAATAGGCTGCTTGCTCGGTGAGATTGATAATCACCCTAGTTTGCTGCGCGGTCACCCTTTCACACAGGCCGAGTGCCAACAGTGCGATCGCTACTCTGATCGCGAATTTCATACTGACCTCCTTTTGCTTGTACATTTTGACACGGATTTTGGTGAGCTTGTCCGAAGCTAAATCGCTTTGGACAGAGAAGTAATGGCCCGAATGGATTAGAGTCCGGTCAATTCAATTGCTATCAGTGAGAGTGGAACCGACTCGAAATGAGCGGTTTGGCGAAAAAGAGTATTATCGAAGTCTTTTCATGTTCGATCGTAGTGCTACAATCGCGCCATGAAAACTACCTTCCTGTTGCTAGTTGCACTAGCGCTTACCCCGCCATTGATGGCCGCCGATCACGGAAAAAAGGCCAGTAAATCGTCGAAAAAACACACGGAATATCAGGCCGAGTCCGACGCTATAAATTTTAGCGTAACGGGTTCCGGCGGTGTCGTGAAGAGCTACCGCCTCGAAGTCCCGGATACTGCGGGGAAACCACAGGACCTTGGCTTTAAGGTGTCTGAGCAGGCAGCGGCATTGGCTGCCGTGAATTGGGCCGTAGATTTCTATGGCGCCTCAAACGTGGCGGCGAATACGGTCGAATGGAAAACTACGCACAAGAATGGGCAACCCCTTCCATTTCCGTACTATCTAGTCAACATGACGGGTAAGGTCGGGGACGCAAGTCAACCGTTGTACGCCGTAGTCTTAGAAAACGCAGAGCTTGTTCGACCAGTAGAGACAGCCTCCGCTCCGCCGATGCACACACCGAAATCGAAGAAGTCGAAGGCCTAGGTCGAACAAATCAGTCTGGTTGACCACCGTCGTTCGATTCACAGGGTAAGAATGATCAAGGAACAGGTAGGGACTGTCTCCCCCCAAAATGGCTCGCCAGACTCCAAGGTCCGTTGTCGCCGGCAGGGTCGTGCTTCCTCCTTTGCAAGGAAGCGCGACCCTAGCCTGCATCGCTCACAAATCCTGAGCTAAGAGATTAGTGAGCAATGCAGACAGACGCGCAATTCAAGAAGTCAGAAGTTGCAGGAGTTCAGGAGTTGCAGAATGGGACGCCGGCTTTTCCGGTCTGGGGATGGTGATTGATACGCTTCCATGCGATAAAGAATTCGACTCGGCTCGCAGTCGATTCGCCAGGACTTGTTCCCGGCGACAGGTGTTTGCCTTCTGAACTTCTGCAACTCCTGAACTCCTGACTTCTTGACTTTCTAGCCCGCAATGAGCTCGTCGCTTCGGCTTTTGCGTGGTTTTTGCGGGCTACCGGCGCCGACAACCAATTTGATGCCGGTATTTGTTCATCAGGCGGATGTATCGAACCGTATCGCGAAAGGGTCGGATTTTGCTGCGTTCATCCGTGTAGATTGTTCGAATCGGCACAAAGCCGACTCGGAACCCTTGGTGCACAGCCAAAATTATACTCTCACTCTCAAACTCAAACCGATCTTTGGCCGCCAGCAAAACCGGCAGCAATTCTTTACGCACGAGCCGAAACCCACACTGGCTATCGGGAAGCGTCATTTTACAGATTTTCCCGATCTGCCAGGACATAAATTGATTGGTCCATCTGCGAACGAGCGGCATTGATTCTGGATTGTTCATTCGATTGCCAACAATCAGTTCCGCCTGAGAACTATTGATCGCTTCAAAAAATGCCGGGATATCTGAAGGATCATGTTGACCGTCCCCGTCGAGGAACAAAAAGAAAGCTACGTCGTCTCTGGCAGCATACTTAAGTCCAGTCTTCAGGGCCGCCCCCTTTCCAAGATTTGTCGAGTGCCGGATCACCTTGGCACCGGCAGCTGCCGCTTCGCTCGCGGTACAATCGGACGACCCATCATCGATGACCAAAACCGCCTTCACGTATTGCAATGCCTGGCGGGCCACCTGCGCGATGAATCGCCCCTCGGAATAGGCTGGAATAATCGCCAGAACTGTGTCTCTACAGGCATTCATCGCGAGCGGACTTTCGGAGTTCCGCCTGAGCCTATCTGAGGTTCAGCTAAACTTCACGGGATTGGGAGGTTTGCGATTGTCTTCGGCCACTCGAAGCCCGCGGCGGTCAGTTCCGTGGTAAGGCCTGCAAATTCAGATTCTGTTAACGGCAATAACGGCGGGCGCACGTTTTTCCATGCCGTATCATCGCGCGTCTTTGATATGATTGCCTTGAGCGCAGGTATCGGCGGATATTTCAAAAGCGCTAAACGAATCCTTTTGACGAGCTCCTGTCGAACTTTTGCTTCAGGATGCCGCCAGTTCTTAAAAATCATCTGTAACGACTTGGCGATTACGTTGGTCATTCCGGAAATACAACCAGCAGCGCCAAGCTCCAGCGCAGCAAGAAGGTAAGATTCATTACCGGGAAACACGTCAAACGCAAAGCGGCCGAAGCGCTCAATAAGGTCCTTGGTGTGCGCCCAGTCCCCTGAACTATCTTTGATGCCAACTACGATTCCAGGGTATTTGGTAATCAATTTTTCAACCAGCGCGAGCGAGAAGGAAACGATCGCAATCGGCGGAATATGGTACAAATAGAGACGCAACCGTTCATCTGCGACCCCCTCAATCAGGGAGACGAAATACTGGAACAATCCATCATCTGAAACCTCCTTATAATAGAAGGGCGGCAGCGTTAAGGCGCCCGCGCACCCGACCTGGACGGCGTGTTTCGTCAACTCGATGGAGTCGGCGAGAGAGCAGCACCCGGTTCCAACTATCAGCTTTTTCGCGTTGATACCCACGGAGACCGCCCGTTCGAGTAGTCGCCTCCGCTCGATGACGGAAAAAGAATTTGCTTCCGAGGTTGTACCAAATACCACGAGGCCATCACACCCATTTTCCAGAAGCCACCTAAAGTGTGCTAACGTGCGCTCCTCGTGAATCTGGAAGTCATCGGTCACGGCCGTGAGCGCTGGAGCCAAAATACCGCGTAGATTTGTCGTCATTGAATTATTTTCCTCCGGCATACCTTCGAACAGCCGCATATGTTTTCAATCGCCGGGATTGCGATTCCTCGTACGCAAAGCTTTGCGAATGAGGAATCGCAACCCCTCCGATGGAAATGAATTTGTTTGAATCTCGTCAAAAAACCTCCATAACGCTTTAGTTCACGTTCCGATACCCCAGATGAGTCCCGAAGCGGCGGCTCCGCCACATCCAGAAAAGGCAGTACCTCAGAGAACTTTCCGGCTTCCTCGTGAGATCGGGATCCTGTGTGCACTCGGGTTGATGCTTCTGGTTCTGGCCGTCTTTATTCCGCAATTTCGAGATATCCAGAACATCACGAACATCACACGGAACTTCTCTTTTGTTGGTATCGTTGCCATGGGTATGACCTTGGTCATCCTTACCGGCGGCATCGATTTGTCGGTTGGTTCGGTCTGGGGTATGACGGCGGTCATCGTCGCCTTTCTTCTAACACACGGCTGGCCCGTTCCTCTTGCGATTCTTATGAGTCTCCTGGGAGCTTCCGGAATAGGAATCATGAATGGGCTCTGCATCACTCGTCTCAAGATGTCGCCTTTCGTCCCAACGCTCGCGACTCTTTCGATCGCCAGAAGTTTTGCTCTTATCATCACGCACGGACGACCGATTTCGATATTTGGGGACGAATACCAATCTTTTCTGTGGATCGGCGGTGGCGACATTTTTGGGATTCCGAATCCATTTATCATCTTTTGCGTAACCGCCGTTTTCTTTTGGATACTCCTGTCCCGGACGGTTTGGGGGCGCTACGTTTATGCTGTTGGAGGAAACGAGAGGACGGCGCGTTTGACCGGCCTGCGGGTTGATCGACTAAAGATCATCGTTTACATCTTGTCCGCGACGGTAGCGGGGATCGCGGGACTCGTGCAGTACAGTTATTTATCGAGCGTCACCGCCGACTTAGGGACCGGAGAAGAGCTCGCTGTCATTGCTGCGACCGTTATTGGCGGGGCGAACCTAGCTGGCGGCGAAGGCACGATTCTTGGCACCGTAATCGGCACAATCATTCTAGAAGTATTGCGGAATGGTCTGCTTCTCTTTGGCATCGATCCCTACTGGCAAGGCGTCTTTGTCGGAGCAGTCATCATTTTGGCTGTATCGATTGACTATTTTCGCAAACTGTTTCGCAGTGAATGATCAATTTTTTATAGGGGATACCGCCGTGGGGTTAAGCGGAATAACAGGGACGCGCGAGCGTCCCAAATTCAATAACAGTGCGCCGCAGGCACACTGGCTTTCTGGAAAAGATCCAACATGAAACCGATGACATTATTTCTCGCAGCCGGGGTCGTGAGTCTCTCGATAACCGCGCTGACCATCTCCAAAGCAGGCGATAAACCAAGGGTGTTCGCACTTGTCCCGAAAACAATCAGCGTTCCATTTTACAACGACGTGGAGCGCGGATGCACCGACGAGGCGAAGAAGATCGGTGTGCAGGGCAAATTTACCGGTCCAACCACAGCGGACGCTGCCCAACAAGTACAGGTACTCCAGGATTTGGTGAGCGAAGGAGTAGACGGCATCGCAGTCGCGCCAATGGACGCGGATTCCGTGATTGGCGTGGTTGGCTTAGCTCGGAAGAAAGGAATCCCGGTGATCACCTTTGATTCTGACTCACCGAAGGCGGACCGGATTTCGTTTGTCGGAACGAACAATCTCGCCGGAGGGGAAGACGCCGGAAAGGCGTTCAAGGCCCTTCTGCCGAAAGGCAAATTTGCTATCGTCACGGGAGGTCTGGCCGCAGCAAACCTGAACGAGCGAATCAAAGGATTTCGGGAGTTCGTGAACGGCGACGACTATACCGAAGTTGAGGGCTCGCCTTTTGCCTGCAACGATGATGCGAGCAAGGCGATTCAGATCATCCAGGATGTGCTCACGCGGCACCCCGACCTGAATGGGTTTTTCTTTTCCGGTGGTTGGCCTCTCTTTGGCGCGCCAGAAGCGTATATCAAAGCGATCGGCAAGCATGCGGAGGACCTAAAGAATAAGAAGTTCGTGGTCGTCTCGTTCGATACCCTGACAGAAGAATTGAAGCTGCTGAAAGCGGGATACTGTAACGTGCTGATTGGCCAGCGTCCCTACGCGATGGGCGTTAAGAGCATAGATATGCTCAATGATCTCGCGGACAAGAAGAGCATTCCCCCGGTTGTCGACACGGGCGTGGATGTTGTCGATTCGAGCAATGTCGACCAGTTTTTGAAGTAGATGTGAAGGCAGGAGTTGCAGAGCAGTGGCTGGTGACTAGTGGCTAGTGGCTAGACCGAGTCACCGTTGGTTCCCCATGGCAAAGCCTTGGTTGCAAACCTTGCAGTCGGGCTGACGTTTCAATCTTCGCGCAAGGCCGTGGAGCCGTATCACTAGTCTCTAGCCACTAGCCACTACTCTGCAACTCCTGTTCGCAACTCCTTTCCCGATGCCCTCGATCCTCAAGATAAACGGAATTTCGAAGCGTTTTCCCGGTGTCCAGGCGCTGCAGGACGTCGCCTTCGAAGTTCAGCAGGAGAGCATCCATGCAGTGATCGGTGAGAACGGCGCGGGAAAAAGCACGCTGATGCAGATCATTGCCGGGGTTCATCAGCCTGATGCGGGAACAATTGAATTTTCCGGAGAGACCGTCAAGTTCACCAACCCGGCGGAAGCGCAGGCAAAAGGTATCGCCATTGTTTACCAGGAATTGAATTTGGCGCCCAACCTTTCGATCGCCGAAAACATTTTCCTCGGCCTGGAACCGAAGCGTTCAACGTTCTTCCTGGATCGTGAGAAGCTAAAGGTTGCGACACTTGCCGCTCTCAGGAGGTTGGGCCTTCACCATGATCCTGACACCGTCGTGCGGACACTCACGGTGGCACAACAACAACTCATCGAGATTTGCAAAAGTCTCGTACGGAACCCGCGCTTATTAATTCTGGACGAGCCAACCTCAAGTCTTTCCGAAACCGAGTCCACGATACTTTTTCGAGTCATCGCCGATCTCAAAGCGCATGGGGTCACAATCCTCTACATTTCTCATCGGCTGCCTGAGGTCTTCTCGCTCTGCGACACGATAACGGTACTCCGTGACGGCTTGCACGTTCGCACGGTTCTAACAAACGCCACGACAGAAGGCGAAACAGTCCGATTCATGGTGGGACGCGAACTCCTGGCTTTTCATCGAAATGCGGTAGAACCCAAAGGCGATGTCGTGCTCCGCGTAAACAACCTCTCCAAAAAAGGTCAATACGAAGATGTTACTTTTGAGTTACGGCGCGGCGAAATCGTGGCAATGGCCGGACTCATCGGCGCGGGCCGAAGCGAGATGGCCCTGGGCATATTCGGTTCCCCGCCGCCGGATCGCGGCGATGTCTTCCTGAGAGGGAGCAAAGTACGCTTCCGTCAACCGAAAGAAGCGGTGTTGGCAGGGATCGCCTTTGTGCCAGAAGATCGAAAAGCGATGGGGTTGGTGCTTGGCGAAGGAGTCGGCGCGAATATCTCAATTGCGGCACTGCGGAGCGTAGCGCGCGGACCGTTCCTCGATTATGTCGCCGAAAACGACTTGATTCGGAAATACGTCTCCAGACTGCGCGTACGGACGCCAAGTTTCGAACAAAGGACCGGGCTTCTCAGTGGTGGCAATCAGCAGAAAGTGCTTTTGGCAAAATGGCTCGCCGTGCAGCCAACGGTACTTATCGTCGATGAGCCAACACGCGGTGTCGACATTGGAACCAAGGCGGAGATCTATGCGTTGTTTGACGAGTTGGTTCGTGAAGGGATCGCTATCTTAGTCATCTCAAGCGATTTGCCTGAAGTGTTGGCTCTGGCGGATCGAATTCTCATTATGCGGCACGGAAGACTCACCGGCGAACTTGCCCGGAGCGAGGCGACTGAAGAAAAAGTGATGCACCTCGCCGCGATCGGCAGCGCTACGGGCGCAACGAAGACCAACGGATAGGCA
>DASZGG010000053.1:0-3996 GCA_035939025.1 Chthoniobacterales bacterium
CATGTACCACATGGTTTCCACTATCAACCCGCGCCAATGCCGTACTACATGGAATTCAACCACGCAATAGGCATGCATGCCGGTTTTCTGCCTGGGTATCCCGCGTCCCACGGGTGCGTGCGGATGCCTCGAGACCTCGCAGCACGGTTTTTCGAACGGGTCCATCTTCGAACTCCGGTGACGGTTACCGGCAGCACGCAGAACCTGACTCGAGTCCGAATAGCCATCCCGCTTTACGAGTGAGGTGCCTTTTGTGTGCGTACCCCTCTATAAACCCTTTTTTGATTGACCTTGGTCACTAGCCTGGAGCGACAGTAACCCGTATGGATCAGCGCGGGTGAGGTGACGTCGACCAGGGCGAAAAACGGTTCGAACATTTGGGCCAGGATTGGTTCCCCTGGCCAGCTCAAGCCCAAGCTGGTCGGGTGATGCCCAGCTGGGTGGCCCGAAAGGTGGGCCTCCAAGTGAGCGGTCACCTGCCGGGCATCAACCGCGCGCGCCGGTTGCCCTGGGCGGTCAGGGCTGCAAGCTGACTTGAGCGCACTTTGACGATGGCGAATTCGCTGGCGACAAAAAAAAAACGTTCAGCGCGACGAGCAAAGCGACGGCGAGCAGTTGCAGGAGAATCACGCCGGGCCCCCGCCCCAACGCGTTGCCGCGCCGGCGGGCTCAGGGGAGCGCGCTGACGGCGAGCGCAGAAGCCAAATTCGGCTTTCATAAAAAGCAACGTACCCAAAAACGCGCCGGCTAAGGCCTCCAAGTATGCCTTTGAGGAGCGATCCGTTTGCAGTTCGTTTATATAACTTACAATTGTGCGAAAAAACTGCTTTGTTCCTTCGTCCTGCTCATCATGGCGCGGGAAGAGAGTTACAAAAGACAGCTCATTTTTATAGACCGGTCCGGAGAGCCTACGATAGGGCGCGAAAGTGACCGCGAGGGATGAACAAAAGTGACCGTGATTTCGACAGACGCAGCCAGTTGATCGTCTACCATTTCATGCTCGGGCCTGGATGGGTGGAGGGCTGCGACGCCTGTTCGTTTCTAGTTGATCATATCGATGGTGCCCCGTACACCTTAAGCATCACGATGTATCGTTGGTGGTCGTGTCACGCGCGCACCTGCGCGAGATCCTCTGCTTGAGGAAAAACAAAGGAGCAGAAACGCTGTCGATAATAGGCGACCTCTGACCGAAAGTGTGCTATCTTCTTTCATCTTTGAATCTCGATTAAACGCGGTTTTCTCAAAAGTTGCTCAAGTGGCCTAGCGTTATCCACGCCGATCGAAGTCCCGAGAACCGAAAGGGTCAAAGACTATGAATTTTTCACGTAATACTTCTTCTTTTGTAACTGCGTCTTTTTATCCGGCGTCTTTTTATCCGAGTGTCACGAAGGCGGTAGCATTCCAGATTCCTGCAACACAGCTTTCCGAATCCCGTACTCGTATGGGATTCGATTGTTTAAACGATCGCCAAGTATTTCAGAAGATGATGCTCTTTACTGCCGTCGTGGGCTTAATTGCAATCATCTCGGCGCTATTCACAACGGTCCTGGAATTTCCGGTTTTGTGGCGCACCTCATGGTTGGCAATATGTATCGCATTTGCTGTTTTAATGTTGTGGGGGTGTTTGCCTTTTGTTTTGCCTCAAGCGGAACCGCCGAAGAGCGGGTGATGGAGGAAGCTACAGGTGGTGGCGGCAACCAGACCGCCTATGAAAAAGAAAACACGCCGCCAATACGCGCCCGAAGAGATAGGGCGCAACAAAGTCTTGCAGTTAAGGCATTCGTAGATGGCGGAACCAGCCTGAAGGATTAAAGTGAGGACTTTGAAACGTCCGCATCAATGCCGAACACTGTTACTCATTCCGACCGCATTTGGTCTCGTTCGGCGCACGCTTGGCCAGCGATGAGACGGGAGTCGAGAGCATTTGTCCTGAAGACAAGTCTTCGTTCCCTCTAGTACCTTTCGCCTCTTTCGCTCTCAGACTGGTAGCTGTTGATCCAGTCGATAAACCCAGAACCTTCTTCCGTTTTCACTTGTGAAGTCGGGTTCTGGCGGAAGAAATGACTCGTCTGCACTCTTCCAGGTACGTTCAAAAAGAGTATCGGGCGTAAGCGTGATTCCTAGGAGGGGACAGATTTCCTTTTTTTCGGCTGGTGAAATAGGTCCAACTCCACTGGCAAAGAATCGACCTCGGAGTTCTGATTCTCCCGGTCTCCTGACAGTCCAGAGTTGATGAGCCATCAGAATTTTGGCTATCAGGAAGCAGCGGGGAGGGCAATACCAAATTGTCTGGGTCCAAGAGTAGGTCTTTTCGCGAAGACCTGCTATGGAGGCGGCGACGTATCCGCGATTTCAGCTTTTCTATGAGAGTTGCCAGCGATAGAACCGTCGTGTGGACCCCGTGACGTCGCATCTGAGTGGTATCGAATTTGTTGCGCATTATCTGTATCGGACCAAGAGCGTGTTTGAGTTCAGTTTTGTGACTCTTTCAGTCGCCCAAGGCGAGCATTCGGAACCAGCATTGGAGAATGACATCAAATTTTGGGAGAAAAGAGCGGCCATCGATCCAACAACTGACCATGCTCAAGAATTCATTCGTTCTTCGCAGCACGACCTGGATTGGGTTCGCGCCGAACGGTCGATCTTTGGCGACAGCTTTTTGCACATGGCTGGTGCTGCAGTGGCCGCAAGCATCATATCGATGGCTTACCAGGGCGTAATGCTCGGAGAGCATCGCGGGAATGTTCCTGAGGGACGTATGGTTCATCATCCCTATCGCTTACGACAATTCGTAAAACTTTCCCGAGATCACGGGGCGCATTTCTGGGAGGATGTCACAAACGCTAGTCGTGGGCGGCTCAAGTTCCAAAAAGAAGTGCTCGGATACGATCAGAAGGCGGATCGCACGAATATCAACCATTCGGTCGCTCTGTTGAATAAGCTTGGTTGGAATCGGTACAAAGACGTTGAAGATGATCTAATCAATCTCTTCGATCCGAACGGCGTCTGGAAATCCAAACAAGGGTAAAAGAATTTTGTCCGCAGGAAGCAGCGGGAGGGGCGATCCTGAATCGCGTTGGTCTCGGCCAAAGATGAAGCATAAGCGTGCAGTCTTGACCCTGCGCATCAGGTAATTGCGAAATTGATCAGCTGATCCCGCTTGAGTTGGAGCCCTCCTTATTCACTTGAGTAAACCCAAGCGCGACCGCGCTGGCCAGGCTAAATTGCGCTGACAATCCTCAATCAGCTTGGCGAGATCCTGTGGACAGAGAGAGCTGCCGCGCTCGCGAGGGGATCCGCCGCAGTTGTCGCTTCCGCCCCAGACGTCGTTGCCCTGTAGGTCTTCGACTTGATTGAGCTTCTGATAGAGGAGCAGTAGGTCGAATCCACCATAGGGAGAGAGATTACCGATAGAGTAAAGGTAGCGGCCATTTTCCTCACCGCGATAGGAAGCAAAGGCGCAGATGCCCTCGGCCCGCATGTGTGTACGAGCGTCACCACCGATTTCCTCGACGAGCTTCCAGTCTTTGCCACCGCCGATCACGTTGTATCGGATGTCAGGCTTTTGGAGTTGGCCTTGACCGATCGAGTAGAGGCTAATGCGGTCGAGAACGGCATCGATAATCGTCTCCATCTCGATAGGGTTGAGGTGGGAAATTTTTCCTTGGCTGCGAGCGTCGGTGTAAGGGGCGAAGACCCATGCCATTTGTTCCATGATTCGATCGTCTGGATCAATCGGGTAAGCTCCGGCGCAGGTGTCCATCATGTCGGTGTTGAAAATGATGCGCGAGATAAGAGGTTCACTGTGCGTGCACATGATGCGTTCGGGATTACGCAGGAGCCAAATAGCCAGGCATACGTCTCGGTCGCAGTCATTGACCCACGCAGCGGTATTTTCGGGGGTGAATACCCTAAGCAGGCCACCCATAATGGCCATGCTGACTTGGCTGGCCGTGCAACGGGTGGCGAGGCGATTCACGTCTTCGTGATGGTTGA
>DASZGG010000054.1:0-5519 GCA_035939025.1 Chthoniobacterales bacterium
ATTGCTCTTGGGTTCCTTGAGCACAAAAGCCGCGATCCTGATTTCTTTCCTCAACTATTTCGTTTTCTTCGGACCCATGATTTATTCGAAACTGCTGATGCGAACCGCAACTGATATCCGACGGCGAAAATACGAAAACAAATCGGCGCCGGAGGACACCCTCCACCGATGCACTGTCTGCAAGCGGACTGAAAAGGATAGCCCCGAGCTTGAGTTCCGCGTCTCGCGGAACGGCGAGGAATATTGCCTCGATCATCTGCCGAAGTGAAGAGGCAGAACTCAATTCAGAAGTCAGGAGTCAGGAGTTGCAGGAGTTCAGGAGGCAAACACCTCGTCGAATTGACCGCAACTGAGCCGAATTCTTCATCGCATGGAAACGGATAAAACACCGTCCACAGACCGGAAAGCAGCCATCCCATTCTGCAACTCCTGACTCCTGACTTCTGAATCACGATGCGAAAAATCGCTGAAATTCGCGGAGCTTTTCCAGACCTTGCCCCGAATCCAGGATCTCATTCGCCAATCGGATCCCGGATTCCATTCGAGACGCCGAGCCCGCAACTACGAGCGCGGCGGCCGCGTTGATCGTAATCAGATCCCGCTTTGCACTGCGGTCGCGATTTGCCAGTATTTCCGTCAACACACTCGCGTTCTGCGCCGCATCGCCTCCGCGCAGTTCGTGGAGCGAGGGTTTCCTGAATCCAAGTTGATCCGGAAACAGATGAAATTTGTTTAAAGCGCCTCCTTTCACCTCGTATACCTCGGTTTCGCCCAGTGACGAAATCTCGTCCATGCCTGATCCGGAGAGGACCTTGCCATGAACGACCCAGGCGCGACTTCGGCCAACCTCGCGCAGTGCGATTGCGTATTTCTCTAAAATTGTCGGAGAAAATACCCCAGTGAGCTGAGCTGTCGGTCCCGCAGGGTTTAAGAGCGGGCCCAAAAGGTTAAAGACAGTGGCGATCCCCTGCTCTGCCAGCTTCTTGCGAATAGGTGCGACCAATCGAAAAGCCGGGTGATACAAAGGGGCAAAGAAAAATCCGACTCCAGTTTGATGAATACAATCGGCCATCTGCTCTGCCGTGCAGGCAATAGGAATTCCCAGAGTCTCGAGCACATCAGCGGCACCGGACTTCGAAGTGATCGCTCTGTTCCCGTGTTTCAGCACAACGACGCCGGCGGCCGCGAGTACGAACATGCACGTTGTTGAGACGTTGATTAGTTCGAGCCTATCGCCGCCAGTGCCGACGACGTCTATGGATTGCCTGCCCTCCAAATGAAGCGCAGGCCGGATAGCCATCTCCAAAAACGAGCGAGCAAAGTATCCGAGTTCCTCTCCGGATTCCCCCTTTTGCTTCAAGGCCACCAAGAAATCAGCTTTTTGTTCCTCGGCAATACCAGGGTCAGCCAGCTGCCTCGATGCTTCGCGCGCCTGATCAAACCGGAGGTCGATCCCATATTGCAATTGTTCGATGAGTTCTTTCAAGGGAAGTGGCTAGTGGCTGGTGGCTAGTCTCGGTCCAGTCGCCGACCGACAATTACTGATTAACCGATACTGCTTACCTACTACTCGGTCGGAGTGTTGCTGTCAGTGTCGTTTTAACACCCAGCCACCAGCCACCAGCCACTAGCCACTAGCTAGCCCCTAGCCACTAGCCACTTCTTACCCTGCTCCGACCTTGAGGCTCATACCCATGGTTTCAAAAATCTCGTCGCGCACTTGCAGATACTCTGGCGAATCCAGATCGCGTGGCCGGGGTAGTTCAATCTCGATCTGTTTGCGAATGGTTCCAGGTCGCTGACTAATGACCACCACGCGGTCTGCGAGTTGCACGGATTCCTCGATATCATGCGTCACGAACAGGATAGTCTTTTTCTCCTCTTGCCAGATCCGAGTCAGATCAGTCCGCATTTTCATTCGAGTAATAAAGTCGAGCGCACCAAACGGTTCATCCATGTAAATGATCTCAGGATTCGGAGCCAATGCCCGGGCAATCTCAACTCGCTGACGCATTCCCCCGGACAGTTCCCTGGGATAAGCTCTTTCGAAACCGGTCAGTCCAACCATTTGAACGTAGTGATGCACAATTTCTCGTCGTTCGTTGCGCGGACGGCGACTGAGCCCAAACCCGATGTTCTGCTCGACGGTGAGCCATGGAAAAACGCCGTTGTCCTGGAACACGAAGATCCGTTTGGGATCCGGACCGGTGACCGGAGTCCCCTGAACTAGAACCTCGCCCTTGGACTGTCTTATGAAGCCGGTGATGATATTGAGCAGGGTTGTCTTTCCACAACCGGAAGGACCAACAATACAGACAAACTCTCCTTGCCTTACCTCCAGATTCACTGACCGGAGGACGTGCGTCGGTTCGGCGCGCTGTTTACCAGGGAAGCTTATCCCCAGATCCCGGACGCTGATGATCGGTTCGTTCACGGTTTTGCTTACCTCCCGCCGAAGTAACCCCATTTAACCTCTTCAAATCGTTCCAGGCGCCGAATCAACAGATCCAGGATCAATCCAATCAATCCAATCATCAACATTCCCGCGACTACTAGATCGTATCGTTTACCGGCGTTTCGAGCGTCTATGATGAGGTAGCCCAGCCCGGAATTAACTGCGATCATCTCTGCTGCTACGACGACGAGCCAGGCGATGCCCAGCGAGATGCGCAAACTCGTGATTATCTGGGGTAAGCACGCGGGAAAAATAACTCTCCGAAACAGGTCGAGCCTAGTAAGGCCGAAGTTCTGCGCTGCGCGGACATAAACCGGTTGGATATTTTGGACCGCCGCGATCGAGGTTACGGTTATCGGGAAAAGACTCGATAGAAAAATAAGGAATATGGGCGCGCGATCATCGACGTGAAACCAGAGTATCGCGATGGGAATCCAGGCGATTGGGGAAATCGGCCGAAGGATCTGAATGAGTGGATTAAACGCCAAAAAGGCCGGCCGAAACCACCCAAGCAGCAAGCCGAAGGGCACGCCGATGAGAACGGCCAGCGTAAAACCGATACTGACACGAAAAAGAGATGCCACCACATATTTCAAAAGCACGCCGCGCTGGATCAGTTCGCCGATTCCCAAAAAAACCTGATAGGGTCTCGGGAAAATATCAGTGTTAGAAAGCAATACGGCGCCATCCCAAAGGAAATAGACTACGAGCAGGACTGCGACGGGGAGCAGAATGCTCAGAACGCTCCTGTTCATTTTTGGTATTCCCAAGCGTACGGCTGGAGGGAATTATTGGGTGGAACGAAACTGGGATCCGCGTAATCCTCGAACGTCACTTTCCCTTTCAGCACTCCCGTTTCTTTAGCCAGCGCTTCAATCTCCAGGAAATCATTCTTTCGAAGCGCGAGGTTCGTGTATTTTACTCGATCCGGCGGTTTGCTCAGGACGAATCGAAGCAAGCGCGGGTTCTGGTTATAATAATACTGGCTGACAAAATCAGCTGCCTCCATGCGATGATCCATGGTTTGGTCAAGCCACTTGCCGCTCTTGGCAATTCCGTCGACCAGCTTCTGAACGGTCTCGCGGTGATTACGGATGACGTCCTCTCGCACGGCCAGCACGCAGGAAATGAAGTTAGGCCACACATCCTTAGTCTGGTACAAGACGCGGCCATAGCCATCCAACTCCGCCTGTCCCATATAAGGCTCGCCGGACGTGATCGCGTCTACGGCCTTGCTGAACAGGGCGGCCGGCATATCTGGCGGTGCCATCTCGAGGATTTTGACCTCATCGGGCTGCACACCATGATCCTTCAGCGCCTTGACCACGAGCAGCTTCTGGTTTGAAAAACGATTCGGTACGGCGATCGTCTTGCCTCGGAGATCCTCGATGTGAAAAATCTGGGAGTCCTTGTGCACCACCATTGCCGTCCCATCACGGTGGCCAAGATAAACGATCTTGATCGGTACGCCGTCCTCTCGCATCCGCATTGCGAGCGGGGCAAGAATGAAGGTGGCGGGTAGATAGCCGGAAATAAACGCCTCTTTAAGTTCCGGCCAAGCCTGGAACCGAATTGGCTCGAACCCGGACTCGCCAGACAATTGTTTATTGATGAAATCCGTCACGGGACAAGTCAGATGGCAGGTAACCGGGAGGAATCCAACGCGAAAAGCCGCCTCCGCAGTCGACTTATGTGGAGCGAAAACCCCAAGATTCAGGGTTGCATGCAGGAATGAAATAACGACTAACCAGAGGACAACCGCCAGACCAACACCTTTCGCGGAAGACATATAAGCCGGAAAGGTTCGTCATTTGTCGCGATCCTGTCCAGTGAATTTCTGCCCTCTTTCTCTCCTCGATCGTTCTCGCTTTCGGCCAGGTAAACGGCGTTGCTTCGGACAGGCCAAATATCGTACTCCCACGTTTTTTGGATCTGCGACGCCGGATCACGCGGGAGCGTGTCCTATCGAATATCTTTTCGCAAAAACAAGAAAAAGATGTTTTCGCGGGAATAAATTGATGCCCGGCGAGTTTAGGTCTTTGGAGAGAAGTTTAATTCAGGTGACCTAAAACTCCCGGTACCAAAAGATGCGAAACAAAGAGCTCGATTTTAATGCGATGTCCAAAGCGACGGAAATAAGCGGCAGGGCAGCCGCTAACGAAGTGAGGCGCGGCTTACTGGACGGCAACGGGTGCCAAAGCCTCAAGTGTATTGCCGGCTACGGTGCGTTCGGTTTAGCAATCGCACTGCTGCCTCTGCGGCAGGCGCTCGCGGACTCGGACGACCAACACCGACAGATCCTGCCTGTCCAATCCTCCATTATTCCGGCGAACGGTGATCAAAATCCCTATGGCGTGGCATTCGTTCCTTTTGTACCTGGAGGGCCACTCCACCCGGGCGATATTCTGGTTTCAAACTTCAACAACGCGGGCAGTGCTCCGACCGGCAATTTCCAAGGGACCGGCAGAACGATTGTAAAGGTCGCGCCAAATGGCGAAACATCGCTATTTTTCGAGTTCCAAGGGAATTCTCCTATTGGCTTGACTACAGCGCTCGGCGTGCTGAAGCGTGGTTTCGTACTGGTTGGCAGTGTGCCCACGATCGACGGCACCTTCGGTACATTACAACCCGGTTCGTTGCTGGTCGTGGACCGCAACGGTGTGCTCAAAGCCACTCTGACGAACCTGCTCGACAGCCCATGGGATTTGACGATTCAGGACGGGGGTAGCTGGGCCAGAGTATTTGTATCGAATGTGCGCAGTGGCACGATCACGCGTCTCGATTTGGACGTTGATCCGGGCGGCATCTCAGTGAGAACAGCAACCGAGATCGCTTCCGGGTACACGAGTCACAGCGACCCCGCTGCACTCATCGTCGGGCCGACTGGCCTGGCGTACGATGCTGAGAACGACACTCTTTACGTCGCGTCAACCGCGGATAACGAAATCTTCGCGGTCCCGCATGCTGCCACTGCTAATCAATCGAAGGGTACAGGCACAGTTGCCTATCAAGATAATGCTCACTTGCGCGGGCCGCTGGCGTTGGCGTTTGCACCGAACGGGCA
>DASZGG010000055.1:0-8242 GCA_035939025.1 Chthoniobacterales bacterium
GAGGGCGACTCGTGCCGGTCTCTTTCCGCCGGTCGCTCAACGCGGCAGAGATCAAGAGGAGGAGGAGCCCGAATCCCACCGGCCAGCGGTACCGCTCAATTGGTATCCGTACCGAACGTTCGTCGATATTTCCCTTCCCCAGCTTCAGCAGACCGTCGCTAATCAATCGCGAAATTGTTCCATTTTCCAGATGAACGTAAAAACCGCCGGTTTGTTGAGCAATCTTCCGGAGTCGCCCTTCGTCCAACCGGGAACGGACGGTTTGTCCTTCACTATCCTGTAGGTACGTATGATGATTTGGATCGATCGGAATGGCTGAACCTTCTTTCGTTCCGATCCCGACCGTGAAGATGCGAATCCCGTAAGATGCGGCATCTTTGGCAGCCGCCACCGCATCTTCTTCAAGATCTTCTCCGTCTGTCAGTAGCACCAGGGCACGATAGGGCCCCTCAGATTTGCCTAACGCCAGTTCTGCGGATTGGATCGCGGAGGTTATATCGGTCCCGCCGCGTTCGACAGTTTTGGTGTCGAGTTGATTGATCGCGTCGAGTACCGTCTGATAGTCGACAGTCAACGGAGCTTCTACCTGTGCCGCTCCGGCAAAAGCGACGAGGGCGAACCGATCGCCTTTCATGGCGTCCATGATGTCTTGGGCGGCGAGTTTCGCCCGCGTCATCCGGTCTGGGGCAAAGTCTGTCGACAACATGCTCTTTGAGGTGTCGATCGCCAGCACAATGTCGCGGCCGCGTTGCGCGAAGTTTTCCTCGACAAATCCAAACTGCGGTCGGGCGATAGCCATTAGAAAGGCAGACAACGCCCCGAGGAAGAGAATGCGCTGAGCTAACATACGCAATTGCGCGACAGCGTCGGTGAGTTCAGGCAGCAGTCGGACTGCGACAAGCTGTCTGAGTCGCGCTTGACGTCGCCGATCATTGTACACGATGAGTGCAGCTAGGAGTGGCAGCACGAGCAAACCCCATAACCAGGATGGTTCACCAAAACTCATGGAACCTTACTCCAGATGGTCTCTCCCAAAACAAAAGTGGCTCCCAGTAAGCAAAGACCCGCTGCCAGCAGCCAGCCGAAAATATCCTGGTAGTTCTGATACTTCTGCACCTCCAGGTCCGTTTTCTCGAACTGATCGATTTGATTGAAAATTTCTCTTAACGTCTTGGTATCGACGGCTCGGAAGAAAACTCCACCGCCTATCCGAGCGATTTCCCGGCAGGTGTCTTCTTTGAACGGCATATATTCTTGCGAGTAATAGGTGTTTCCATAACCGTCCGAGTGTGGGAACGGGACTAATCCGTTTGTACCAGCTCCGATGGTATAAATCTTGATGCCGATGGCTGCGGCGGCTTCCGCCGCCGTCAAAGGCGGTATCTTGCCTGCGTTATTGTCGCCGTCCGTCAAAAGGACGATGACCCTGCTCTTGGCTCGTTTGTCGCGAAGTCGATTCGCTCCCGTAGCCAGGGCGGATCCGATGGCTGTGCCATCTTCGACAAGACTGGGGCCGAGTGCAGTCTGGTCGCCAACACGCCGAATATTCAAACGAGCGAGGTTTTCAATCAACCATTTGTGATCGAGCGTGAGCGGACTGACCAGGTACGCGCGACCTGAAAAAGCAATAATGCCAATCCGATCGTCGGGCCGACCGCTGATGAAGTTTTCGGTCACCTGCTTAACGACCTCGAGCCGGCTGGCCCGCTGGGATCCGATGGAAAAATCTTCCGACAGCATTGAGAGCGAGACGTCAAGCAAAAGCATGATATCGATACCGCTTGTTCGAACCCGGCTTGTCGCGACGCCGAACTGTGGCCGGGCAAGGCCGACTATCAGGCATGAACAGCCGATGTAGTACAACGCGTTACGGAAAGCCTTCGTCCAGGAGCTCTGAAAAGTCGTTGCCTTCGCGAAGATCCGTGCGGCGGCGAATCGAATGACAGGCGGCTTTTGCAAGCGCTTACCGACGAACCACAGCAACGGCGGCAGAGCCAACAATAGCAGAAACCAGGGTTGTTCGAATCGGAAGGACGTATTCACTTTGCTTCCTCCACGAAAGCCGAAGCCTGCTCAAACAAAACCTCGCAGTCCGCCGGACCAGCGCCAACCCGGGCGAATTTGATCGAATCACAGGCAACCAAAAATTGGCGCAATATTTCCTGATGCGCGAGATCAAAATGAGGGTTTTGTGAAGCCTCGCTCAGAAACTCGATAGTGGTTTGTCGAACGGCTCTTATGCCGAACTGTTGTTCGATAAAGCTTCTGAGAATGTCGGAAACTTCTATGCTGAAGTCGTAGCCGCTCTCAGTGAAAATTCTTGGTCTCACCTCTTTCAGGCGTCGCTTAGCCACTTCTCTTGGCAGAGGGGGTGTGACAGTTTTAGGTTTCGGATTGGGCCAAAGAAAATATGCAACCACCGCGAGCAGTAGCAAGGTTGCCAGAATGATCACGAGCCAGAGAGAAGGGGTTCCGGCAACCGGTGGCCGAATGTCCTCAAGTTCGTCCGGAGCTTTCGATGTGGCTTGTGCTAGTAAAAACCAAATCATTGACGTCTTAGCCGTTTTGCTCTGCGGATGAAGAATGACCGGAGCAAAGGAAAATAATCCTGGTCAGTGCGAAGCGAGACTGAATCAATGCTTTTCCTGCGAAACAAAGATTCGCGTTCAATTCGTTCTTGTTCGGCGAGTTTGCTGAATTCGGATCGTACGCGCCGATCGGAAAAATCGATCTCGTAAATCGAGCTACTCTCAGGATCTTCAACTCGGACCACGCCGATATCCGGCAAAGAATGTTCGCCCCGATCTTCGATTGGAATCGCAATCAAATCATGGCGGCGGCTGCAGATTGTCAAAGGCTTTTCATAATTTACGGCTTGAAAATCGGAGAGGAGAAAAACAACGGCTCGTCTAGTGGTCACGCGATTTAGAAAATTCAGAGGCTGCGCCAGATCGGTTTTTCTTCCCTCCGGCTCATAGTATAGAATTTCGCGGATCAGTCGGAGGATATGAGTCCGCCCTTTTCTCGGCGCAATGTAGAGTTCCACCCGATCTGTGAATAGTATCAACCCGACTTTATCGTTGTTTCGGATTGCGCAAAATGCCAGTAGACAAGCTACTTCTGCGGCCAATTCCCTCTTACTTGCGTTCACGCTGCCGTAACTGCCCGACGCACTCACGTCGATCAAGAGCATGACCGTCAGTTCGCGTTCCTCGATATATTTCCGGACGAATGGCTCACCCATTCGGGCTGTCACGTTCCAGTCGATCGAGCGAACCTCATCGCCGAAATCGTATTGACGGAACTCATGGAAATTCATTCCGCGCCCTTTAAATACGCTGTGATACTGGCCGGCAAAAGCCGTTTCCACGAAACGGCGGGCTCGGAGTTCCAGCTTACGGATCTTTTTTAGGATCTCAGGTACGGACTGCATCGATTTACATCAAGGGACTGCAAGACCGGAAAAAATTCTCTGAATAATTATCTCGCTTGTGACTTCTTCGGCCTCGGCTTCGTAACTGATGATTACTCTGTGGCGCAAAACATCTGGACCGACGGATTTGATGTCGTGCGGGGTGACATAACCCCTTCCGTTGAGGAAGGCGTGGGCTCGAGCGGCCAGAGTAAGATTGATCGTTGCGCGTGGCGACGCCCCGTACCTGATCAAACCATCCATGCCGAGGTTGTATTCCTTCGGGCGCCGAGTCGCCCATACAATATCAACGATGTAATCTTTCACCCGCTCGTCAATGAATATGCGATTTACGATGTCGCGTGAACGGATAATGTCTCCCGATGAGGCAACGGTTTCAACCGAGAGATCCGGCGCTGAAGTCCCCATAAGATCCAGAATCTTGCGCTCCTCGGCCTTTGACGGATAGCCGATGTTGAGCTTTAACATGAACCGATCCAACTGAGCTTCCGGAAGTTGATAGGTGCCCTCCTGCTCGAGCGGATTCTGTGTGGCCAGCACCAAAAACGGATCCGAAAGAGGATATGTCTTTTCGCTGATGGTGATGCTGCGTTCCTGCATCGCTTCGAGCAAGGCGCTCTGCACCTTCGCGGGAGCGCGATTAATTTCATCCGCCAGAATCAGGTTCGAAAATATGGGGCCGAGTTTTGGTCGAAATTCACCGTCACGCGGGTTGTAGATCATCGTCCCGATGATATCCGCCGGCAACAGGTCCGGTGTGAATTGAAGACGACGAAAGTTCGTACTAATGCAGGACGCCAGAGTTTTGACTGCGAGTGTTTTCGCCAATCCGGGAACCCCCTCCAGGAGAACGTGGCCGTTTGCGAGTAACCCAATGAGCAGCCGGTCGATAAGATATTTCTGGCCTACGATCACTCTGGAAATTTCACTCTGAACCGCGTGAACCCATTGGCCGTTACTGTTCACCTCCTCCGTTATCGCCTCAGTCGAGATGGTCATAATTCAATGTTAGAGATCAGACATTCTACTCGGGTATCCGTTTAAATACAGGTCTGGCCGACAACGCCGCCCACTAACCTGGGAAGCAGCCCACACCCAGTTTCCTTCCTTTTCGAATCCAATTTTCCTTTGAAGAGGCGTTGTTTGCTCCGCCCGGGAGTTGCCTGCAGCTCCCCTCCACAGCTCTTTTTCGTTGCAACCTTCCAATGTCGTAATCATGTTTCTCCTAATCTTGTATCCGACTCCTTGGCAGAAAAAGATGCTATGGAACGCAATCACTTCGCTTTCTTTGCTGGTGATCGCCGGGATCGTTGTTTTCACCCTGTATGTCACCACCCAAATTCTCGCGTTTCTTCAGCCTCTGATCTTGCCGGTAGCCGTTGCCGGAGTGTTTACATATTTGCTGGAACCGTTGGTCAGCTGGCTGGCCCGGAGAAAGCTGCCTCGGCTTCTGGCGGTCGTGATCGTGTTCGGAGCGTTCTTACTGGGTGCTGTACTGTTGGTCGTTGGAGTCGTTCCCTCGATCTACACTGAAAGCGTAAAATTTTCCTCAGCCCTTCCCGGCTATTTGGAACGAGGATGGGGTGCGCTCGACGGTTTTCTCGAACAAAACTTGGAGAAACTTCCTCAACTTGGCGGCAAGCCGTCTCCCACACCCGAATCGGAACCGCAGCCAGCCCAGCCGGATTCATCAGGCAACCAGAACCCCAATGTCGGCCTGGCGCGCTATCAAGACAACCCTTACGTCCAACAATCGTTGCAATATCTGAAGGACCAGCTCCCATCATTGGTTCAGCGTTCCTGGGCATTCATCCAGACGAGTTTGACCGGCGTTTTTGGCGCGTTCGGTTACATGTTTGGCCTGCTGATCATCCCTATTTATCTGTTTTTCTTTTTGAAAGAGAGTCCGCGGATTGCGGAATCTTGGAGCAACTACTTACCGCTTCGTCGCTCCGAATTTAAAGATGAAGTGGTTTCCGTTTTAACCGAGATCAATGGTTATCTGATCAATTTTTTCCGTGGCCAAGTGGTCGTGGCCCTCATAAACGGCGTCTTGTTGGCGATTGGATTGTCGATTCTAGGTTTGCAGTTCGGCTTCCTGATCGGACTCGGGTTCGCCTTTTTCGGAATCATGCCGTATGCCGGGTACATTATTTGTTACATACCGGCGGTCCTGATTGCCTTCGCCCAATTCAACGACTGGGTACATCCGTTATGGGTGACGATTATCTTCTTTTTGATCGTCGCTCAAATCGATGGATTGGTGACAACTCCACGCATCGTCGGAAACTCGGTTGGTCTCCACCCAATGACGGTCATCATTTCTGTGTTCCTGTGGACGCTCGTCTTAGGGGGCTTGCTTGGAGCAGTTCTGGCGATTCCGTTAACTGCGACGCTCAAAGTGCTTCTTCACCGATACGTGTGGGATCGCCAGAGGAATATTTTCTTTCAGGACGATATTTCAACAAAGGACGAGATCGAGATTGCCACGTGAAGGTTTTGAGTTTTGGGTTTTGAGTTGAGCGGCATTGCGAGCGGGTCACGCAAAACTCAAAACCCAAAACTCCAAACGCAAAACGAACTATTCCATGTGCGCGATGATGTTGTCCCCAAATGCCGAGCATTTGATTTCGGTTGCCCCATCCATTAAGCGCGCAAAATCGTAGGTGACTTTCTTACTCGCGATAGCGCCGTTAATGCCCTTGATCACCAGGTCCGCGGCTTCGGTCCAACCAAGGTGCCTCAACATCATTTCTCCGGACAGTACAACCGAGCCCGGATTGACCTTGTCGAGATTTGCATATTTAGGCGCCGTGCCATGTGTCGCCTCAAAGATCGCATGGCCGGTATGGTAATTTATGTTACCGCCGGGTGCTATACCAATGCCTCCGACCTGAGCGGCCAAGGCGTCGGAAAGATAATCACCGTTCAAATTCAGCGTTGCGATTATGTCGAAATCTTCTGGCCGAGTCAGAACCTGTTGTAGCGTAATGTCGGCAATAGCGTCCTTGACCAGGATCTTGCCCGCGGCCAAGGCCGCTTTCATTTCCTCGTTTGCGCGGTTTTCACCATGCTCTTTCTTCGTCCGCTCCCACTTGGCCCAGGAATACGTATCGTTGCCAAAAAGGGTGTCGGCGAGTTCGTAACCCCAATCCCTAAAGCTTCCTTCGGTGAACTTCATGATGTTGCCCTTGTGCACGAAGGTCACAGATTTTCTCTTGTTGGCGATCGCGTATCGGATCGCAGCAGCGACAAGCCGGCTGGATCCGAGATGGCTCACTGCTTTGATCCCGATTCCAACTTCAATTTGCGGAGTTCCGAGCGCGGCTTCGCCAGCCAAAAATGCCTTCGCGGCGTTCTCCGTCCCGAAACGGATCTTGCCAAATTCTTTAGGAAACTCTTGTTCGAAGAATTTCAGGAAACGCTGCGAGTCGGGAGTTCCAGCGCGAAATTCGATCCCAGCGTAAATGTCCTCCGTGTTTTCGCGGAAAATCACCATGTCGACCTTTTCCGGATGGCGGACTGGCGATGGTACGCCCTGGAAATACTGAACCGGTCGCAGGCAAACGTACAAGTCCAGGAGCTGTCGCAGGGCGACATTGAGAGACCGGATTCCGCCGCCGATCGGAGTCGTTAACGGACCTTTGATCCCTACCAGATACTCTTTGAAAGCTGTGACAGTGTCCTCCGGCAACCACTCATCGAAACGATTCTTTGACGACTCCCCCGCGTAAACTTCAAACCAGGCAATTTTCCTCGAGCCCTTATAGGCCTTTTCGACCGCCCCGTTGAACACACGTTCGCTAGCTGCCCAGATATCCGGACCGGTGCCATCTCCGCGGATGAAAGGGATGATCGGATTGTCCGGACACTGGATTTTGCCTTCGTGCGTCGTGATTTTGTCTCCGGCAGGCGGCTGAACATTTTGGTATGCCATAGTGCTGGGCTCAGCAAGGTGAGTCTTAAAATTGCAAATTAACGTATCAACCATTCGTCACCTAAAAAGGTACATCGCGCAAATGGCGTTTTGGGATTTGCGTTTTGAGCGAACCGATGGGTGAGGGCGAGGTAAAAGCTCGACATGCCAGCCGCAAACCCCAAAACTCAAAACCCGAAAATCGAAAACTAAGAATCAAAACTCTAAGTCAAAGTTGAAGCCGGCGCGAGCAGAGTTGCAAACCAGAGACGCTATGCTTAAATCATCGGCGAGGAAAAATTAACTCTGTTAACCTTTTAGATCGTCTATGTATACGACCGGGCAACGCTCGACCGAGCAACGCTCTGATTCCGAACTGCAGGCCGCTGCGGAAGAACTTGCCGAAATCGTGATGCGAATGCAGCGAAAATTCCTTTTAAGCCTGTCAGAGGGACTCAGGCACGGAAGTGTTTCATTTCCTCAATATTTTTTGCTCGGCTACCTCGATAAACAGGAAGTAATAACGATGTCCGGTATCGCCTCGAAAATGGGTCACACCACCGCTGCGGCTACCGGTTTGGTCGATCGGCTCGAAAAGCTTGAATATGTTCAACGTTGCCATGCATTGGATGATCGCCGCAAAGTCATGGTAAGAATCACCAAAAAGGGATCTGGACTCGTTGCTGAAATCCGTCGTGACATGCTGGACAAGATAATGAAGCTTTTACGGGAACATCTCACCGCCGAGGAAGGGATAGCCTGGCTTCAGATCTATCGTAAGATCGCAGATTACTCCGATAAATTACCCAAAAAATAATGAGACTTCCGCTGTTAGCCCTAGCCGTCGCAGGGATGTCCTGCACATTAATCGCCGGCGAGTCAATTGTCGGTTC
>DASZGG010000056.1:0-5540 GCA_035939025.1 Chthoniobacterales bacterium
ACTTCAAACAAGGAACCGAGCCTTCGGCCCGAATGGCGTGCCGACTACTTCGCGGCAAACATCGGCGACCCGGACGGATACAACATCGAGATTGCCTATAAGCCTTGGCTCTACAAATAAAAGGTACGAGCCATCTACCCATCTGTTCTGTTCCTGGCGTCGGAGGAAAGCAGCTTCATCACAGGCGTCGATCTGCCAGCCGACGGCGGTACCGTAGCTTTGTAATGATGCCCGAACTCATTGTTGAAGGTGTCAGCTAATCGAGGGAACCGTTCTGCACAGCTCGTGATCGACATGAGAATGACCAAGGAGATCAGACCATGACGAAGCACCTCGCGCTCTCCCCCAGCGAAGCGGCCGACCGTCTCGCCATTCGAGAGCTCATCGAAGCATACGCGCACTGCGCAGATCGTCGTGATGCGAAAGATCAAATGGCTCTCTTTACCGAAGACACACATTTCGTGGTTTACATGAATACCAAGGATCCGACGCCCTCACAGGAACTGCACTCGCGCGAGGCACTCGCTCCAGTGTTCGCAGAGTTAAACAAGTATGACGCCACTACGCACTTTGTCGGACAGAGCACGATCTTCACATTGACGCCTGATCGAGCCACCGGCGAAGCCTACTGTCTGGCACATCACGTCACAGTCGATGGTGGTAAGCGACGGTTGATGGTCGCCTCGCTTCGGTACCTAGACACATTCGTGAAAATCGACGGCGGGTGGTTTTTCTCGGAGCGCCGGCTTTACGTCGACTGGATGGAGGAGCGAGCACTGTCATGACGCGCCTAACGAATGAAATTAGTGTGCTTAAGTTTGTGCGGGCTGATCGGAGTTCTGAATTTGACGGGTTGCTCGCGCAAATCGACCCCCGCGGTCCCAGCCGCGCCAGAGGTTCTTGTTACGACGGTAGCACCACGCGACGTACCGGTGATCAAAGAAGGTGTCGCAACGTTAAACGGATTTATAAACGCGAACATTTCGGCGCGTGTGTCTGGTTATGTCATTTCGCAAAACTACGAGCAAGGAAGCGTCGTTAAGAAGGGCGACCTTCTTTTTCAAATTGATCCCAGGCCATTCGAAGAAGAATCCGCACGCGGACAAGAAGTCGCCCAGCGCCTATCGGATTCAGCTGTTCCCGTCTAACGCCATTCTGTGTATCTCGATAACATCCGCAAACCTGTTGTTGTAATCGCACTGGGCCTCGTCGTAACGGGCTGCGCGCATCTCGCCAACGTAAAAACAACGCAACCGGGCGCTCCGAGACTCATGGTTGGGGAACAACAATTGCGGAGCGCAACCGAACACCTGGCTCGCGCAAGACATGAACAGTCGTCGTTATCGTTAGGCAACAATCTTTCAGCAGCCAAACTGTCCTTAGATGTTTTGGAACGCCGACCGCGCGATGTATCTGCCCAGCGGATTTACAATTTCTCCGTCGCGCGGGTCGTCGAAGATGGCGAGCGCGCTAATCTTCAACCATGGCGAGAACCGAGTAACATTGCTTGCGGGCAAGAGAGATTTCGCCTCGCTGCTCCTCGCCCCGTCGATGCGGAACACGATCCGAGTCGGTATGATCTGCTTCCGATCGACACCTTGAAAGCTAGCGGACAGTTTTTCAAAACTCGTTTCTCGGTTGGTGGAATTGGCGCGCATTAGTTGCCGTCGGTCGCAGCGAAAATCGGCAGTTTCGTGAGCAGTACAAACTCCGCCGAATTTACGCACCGGCCACCGCCATCATTAGATTTTCGGAACAGCGAGCGCGATTGGAGTTCGTAGATCCGTTGAACGTAGAGCGGGTCACGGTCGGCGGACGAACCTTCCCGCTGGCTATCGATCTTGCGACGCCGACCGCAACGTTGATTGCGCGCGAGCGTCCAGAACGACTCGGCCTTTCGCGCATGCTGAATCCACAAAAATTCGCGGACACCGCGGGTTTGACCCAACTCCAGCCGTATGATCCCGCGCGTACCCCAGTGGTGTTCGTTCATGGCTTGCAAGAAACCCCCGCAAGCTGGGCGCCAATGGTTAATTCTTTGCGAGACGATCCTTGGATTAGAAAAAACTACCAATTCTGGTTTTACAGTTACCCGAGCGGCTACCCATATCCCTACTCGGCCGCCCTATTTCGACGTGACCTTGATGGAATCAAGCGCCTGTTTCCAAACCACAAGCGTGTCGTTTTGATCGGTCACAGCATGGGCGGAATGATTTGTCGATTGATGGTCACCGACGCAGGCGACAAAGTCTGGCGCGCTCACTTTTCCACCGCCCCCGGCCAAACGCCGCTATCGGGCGGGACGCGCAAAATGGTCGAAGAATCCCTCTTGTTTAATCACCGTCCAGATGTCCAGCGTGTGATATTCATTGCCACGCCGCATCGAGGAAGCCGGTTCGCCGCCGGCTGGATAGGTCGTATCGGCTCTGCCCTTGTCCGGACTCCGCGATCCTTTGCCTCCATCTACGCGTCTGCGAAACCACTGTTGATCGCTGATCCAGCCGCGAGCACACTGAAACGCATGCCGAACAGTATCGACACGCTCGAGCCAACGATCGTTTCGTCCAATCGGTCAACAAGCTGCCGATCACGCCAAACATTCCCTATCACTCGATCATTGGAGACCGTGGCCGGGGCGACACACCGAATAGTTCGGATGGCATCGTCCCGTACTGGAGCTCCCATCTTGATGGTGCGAAGTCGGAATTAATTGTGCACTCAGGTCATGGAGCGCAATACGATCCAGAAGCGATCCGCGAAGTTGAACGGATTCTCAAAGAGAATCTGACCGATAAGAACTGATTGCGAATGAAACGGGTTCGGTTGTTCGCAAACTTCCGGACAAAGACGATAAAGACCGCAATTGAACCTTAGGCTGTGATAACTGGAAGCGGGCCGGATCCATCGCACGAGGAATCACGGATGGACCGGCCAAGCCCAATTTTCCTTAACACTCAACTTAGGATCGGGCAGCACAGTGACAGCGCGGTCCTACTACTTATAAGAGATGATCATCTGCTGAAAGTTATTCACCAGGGGGCGAAGCTCGCAACGCACGAATCCTGCGTTGCTGAGCATTCGCTTGAATTCATCATAGGTATATGCGTCGCCGTTCGGCGTGGTACCGAGCATCGTCATACAGAAAGCCGCTGGTCCGGGAGGGGAAACGCGGCCCGCATCGGGCACGAAGTCAACCGTGACCGCTCTACCGCGCGGGGCAAGAGCCGCATGGACTTTTTCGAGCAGCCTTTCGCAAGTAGTCATATCAAAGTGATGAAGGAAGTTTGTGAGAAGTATCAAGTCGTAACCCCAGCCGTAATCGACCTCGAAGGCGCTGCCAGGGATTGTGCTATAGCGATTATCTATTCCCGCTTTCAGAGCATTTTCCTTTGCTACGGCGAGAACGCACTCCCAATCAATTGCAACCACTTCAGCTCGTTTGTTGCGTCGAGCAATCTCAATCCCATACATTCCATGACTGGCAGCAACATCCAACACCTTCAGCTTCTGTTGCGGCCTCTTATCGACAAGTCTGGCCATCTTTTTCGCCGGGACTGCGGTCATCGGAGCCATTGCCCGGGCAAATTTGACCCACACACGATGGTCAGGCATGGTTGTTCCAGCTTCTGGAAGCAAAGTCCCACCCTTGCGAACGACGGCCGTGACGTCTCTAAATCCGTCGGTCACCATTGGCGAGAGGAAGAACTCCATTGCATCCGCCAGATACGCGGGAGAGCGACGATCCAGCAGCATTGCGGAATCAATGGTTAGACCGTATCTACCCCTTTTCTTCCTCAAAAATCCCATGACCACTAAATAATCGGAAAGGATACGCATGCCGCGTTCGGAGGCGCCGCAACTCAGAGCAAGCTCCTGAGATGTTTCGTGCCCTTGACCGATGGCTGTGAAGAGATCGAGTTCGATAGCAGCTTTGATTGCCGCAGTGCGCTGATACGAGTTGACCGCATCAAGGAACAGGCCAGGCGAGAGCCGGTTCATCATTAGCGATTGAATACTCGAGCGTTGACCAACGCGGCTGGAGGCTAGCTTCAGAAGGCATCTGAGAAAATGTTTTCTCATACAAGGGTCTAAGCCTCTTTAAATTGAGTTTGAAAGGTGATCCTCGGATCGGGCCGACGCCTTCGTTTAAACTCGGCCACCCACCCGGAGACGCTACAGATCAAGTCGGCCATCGCATCCTTCTTTTGCCTCTCTTCTGACACCGCTTTCGACTCAGGGATACTGCCTGCCATTCCTTGCTTGATGATTCTTATTTGTGTCTTTTTATCTGTTCCCATTTTGCCGACCTCGATCGCCTTCTCAGACTACGGAATCTCTCCTTTACTACCGCCTTTTGTATCTAATTATTCCCGAAGTCATCGGAATTAATGAAGGCAACCAATAGCTGACCGAGTGCCAACTATTATTAAGATGTTTCCAAGTTCAGCTTCTCGTTACTTGCGGTCCACATCATTTCAAAAAGGTTCCAAATGCCCTTTCTCAGGGGCTCGACCCAGGAGAAATGGTCTTTCGAGATTTTCCGTTTCGGCTAAAGAAAAGCCGTAAGTGACAAAAAGGTACCGGAGCCCGTAGGGTCCGATGATTTTTTTATTGCAAAAATTGTTCGTTAGGCAGCTTCGTTCGATTGGCGGATCAAATTTTCCATCTGCTTTCTGATCTTCGGTCGCGACGCTCTCAGAATGTCCAGGAACGCTGTCACGGCGGGATTGTCGGAAGACTTGCGCCATACAACGCACAAAGGAATCCGAGCGACCTTGGGATGATTGAACGAATAACGACCGGCCGTTTCAGGCTCGCGACGCAACGAGGCACGATTGAGACGCAAAGCTCACTTTCTACAAGAGTGAGGACGGTCGCCATAAAGTCCGAACGACTGCTCCTCGTGCAATGGAGGTCGTTGCCCGCAGAGCCACGCCAATCGGAATGGTTTGCATTTGTTTCGGTAAACTGAAGATGCGAACCGAACCGCGGACATTTGGGAATGCGGACTCATGCGGGGGCACAAAATCCAACTTGAAATTTTTCATTCATGATTTCAGTAGTTTATGCAGCAAATAGATTCCGCTCCTGCTATTGTCAGGTTTCCACAACGCCTCAGCTAGGGTCCGCGCCTTGAGGGCTGAACTTTTTCAACGCAATTTGGCGACTTCTGAGATATGAAGACTGCTGATCCGCCGGAAGCTCTGATCGCTCTCTCTGGACAGATTCATTCGTTTTCGCAGAATCAGTCTCGTCCGGCTTTGGGTTTAGCTCGGGCTCTTGATTATTCATGAATGGTCTCGTGGTTGGCCGCAGGCAGTAACTGCATGATTTCAAATTTGTTGTCAAGCAGGTGGCTCGGTTAGGCGCGGGAACCCGAGCCTGAGGACGGTGATTGATGGAATGGTTGGCGAGTTCGAGTAGGTTGGGGGAGGGGAGAGTGGGGGATTGGCCACGGAACTTCTTTTGTCAGCGGCCACTTATGTAGAGGCCATTGGGATGTATCGGGGGGGAACTCAAGAAAGGAAATTTACGCACGT
>DASZGG010000057.1:0-18586 GCA_035939025.1 Chthoniobacterales bacterium
CCGGCGGTTACTTGCGGCATTGCCTGAATCGGATTGAAAAGTTCGAGCGCGAATTCGAGGAAATTCTCGCGGAAGAACCGGCAACAACTCGAAGTCATGAATACGGTTCTTACATTATCGAGGCCGTTGAAACGCACACAGCCATCTGCATTAACGGAAACGTCCCAAATACAGGTCTGATTGATAATCTACCCCAAGGCTGCTGCGTCGAGGTTCCATGCCTGGTGGACGGGAACGGCATCCAACCAACGAAGGTCGGCTCGCTCCCTACACAACTGGCTGCGCTGAACCGGACGAACATCAACGTCCAGGAGTTGATCGTCGAGGCTGCGTTGAGCGGCGGCACCGAGGCTGTCTATCACGCCGTCATGCTGGATCCGCTGACGGCCGCGGTTTGCACCCTGCCCCAGATCCGGAGCATGGTGGACGAAATGTTGGAAGCGCAAAAACGGTGGCTGCCACAATTCTAACTAACTAACCCGCAAAAATCACGCGAAAGCCGAATCGACGAGCTCATTGCGGGTTAGAAAGCAGTAGAATTTTTCGGCGCAGCCGGAGAATTCTGCTGCCACAGCCTGCATCGCTCACAAATCTCTAAGGATTTGTCAGCGATGCAGGCTCAGGGCACGATTTCCGTACCGATGCCGCGCGCGGTAAAGACTTCGAGGAGCAGCGCGTGCGGAATGCGGCCGTCGATCAGGTGTACTTTCCCAACACCTTCATTGAGCGCATCGACCGCTGATAAAACTTTGGGAATCATTCCTCCCTCGATAATTTCGTCATCGATCAGTTCGGTCACGTTTTCTCGATTGATGGTAGGAATCAAGGAGTTCACGTCTTTCACATCTCGCATGACACCCATTACGTCACTCACATAGATCATCTTCGAAGCTTTCAACGCGCCGGCCATTGCTCCCGCCGCCACATCTGCGTTGACGTTGAGAATTGTCCCATCTTCAGCCTGAGCAATCGGAGAGATCACCGGCACCACTTCTCGATCAATCGCCTCGCTCACACCGGAGAGCTCCAGCGAAGTGACTTCCCCCACAAATCCAATATCGATCAGATTCTTTCCGTCGATCTGTGGTGGAAGACGTTTCGCCTTGAAAACGTCTCGTCCGGAAAATCCTTCCGCGTGTCCGCCAAATTCGTGCATCGTGCCGACAATCCGGGGACGGATCACCGTATCCAGGACCTCCTCCACGATCTTAATAGTCAATTGGTCCGTGACGCGGAGTCCGTTGACGAAGCGCGGCGCCTTTCCAGCCTCACGCATACGTTGGGTGATCGCCTTGCCGCCGCCGTGGACCAGTACTGGATTGATACCGACTGCTTCAAGGAAGACGACATCACGCAGAAGACGCTCGATCAAGTGATCGTCCTCCATGGCGCTGCCACCATACTTGATGACAAACGTCTGGCCGCGGAATTTTTGGATAAAGGGAAGCGCTTCCAAAAGAGCCTCTGCCTTTCCGACCTCGAATTTGTTCGGCATTCGTATTTCTCTCTCTTCGAACTACTCGCCCATGTTAAATTTCACGTAATCCGGGGTTAGGTCGGTAGTAAATACCTTGTATTCCGCCGACCCCAGATGAAGGTCAATTGTAACCGTAAATTTTTTGTTTCCGAGAACTTCTTTGAGCGTTTCCTGCGGAGTACTGCTCGCCATACCGTGCTCGACTGCAACCGCCCCATTGAAAAATATGTCGACCATCTCTTCTCGGACTTTAGCCAATGAATATCCGACGGCATCCATGATTCGGCCCCAATTCGGATCCTGGCCATACCATGCGCATTTTACCAGCACCGAGTTGGCAACCGCTTCTGCGGCCTTTCTAGCATCCTGGTAGGTGGCCGCGCCCTTTACATGGACTTCGACAAATTTTGTCACGCCTTCGCCGTCTTCGACTATCATACGCGCCAATTGCCGGGTCACAAAGTTGAGACCTTCGGCGAACCACCCGTACGCTTCGTGGTCCGCCTCGATTTGCGGGATGCCCGCCTGGCCATTCGCCAAGCAGATGGCGGTGTCGTTCGTGCTCATATCACCGTCAATCGTGATACAATTGAACGACTGCTCCACGCTCGCGGAAGTCAGCCTTTGCAAGTCTCTTTTAGAAATCGGGGCATCAGTCGTGATGAAGCAAAGCATGGTCGCCATGTCGGGATTAATCATTCCTGCCCCCTTGGCGATACCCCCGATTCGAACTCTTTTGCCTGCCAGCGGCAGCTCTACGGCGATTTCTTTCTGGAAGGTATCGGAAGTCATTATCGCTTTGGCCACGAGGTAACTCCCACTCGCGCTCAATCCCGCCACTAATGCTGGCATGGACTCCTCGATATTTTCGATTGGCAAATCGCGCCCGATTCGGCCAGTTGAGCAGACCAGGATCTGTCGTTCCTTCAGACCCAGCTGGCGGGCTGCAGCCTGGGTCATTCTCCTGGCATTCTGGATGCCGGTCGAGCCCGTGCAAGCATTCGCATTTCCGCTGTTGGCAATGATTGCCCTCGTATCAGCAGCACGCACATGGGCAGCAGAAACACGAACCGGCGCAGCTTTGATCTTGTTCGAAGTGAACGTGGCCGCGGCCACAGCCGGAAAGTCCGAAATGATTAATCCAAGGTCACACTTTTCGGGTGATCCCTCCGTGATCCCGCACCGAACCGCAGCAGCACGGAAACCGCTTGGGGCAGTAATCCCTCCACCGATCTCAAAAAATGTTGATTCCATGTTCGAAGAGCGGCCTCATTTGATACAACAGGACGAGACTTCTGCCGAGCTATTTTCACTACGTTCCAAGTCCAATCCCCTCGTCCCAGCCGTTCATGATATTGAAACACTGGATAGCCTGGCCGGCCGCCCCCTTGACAAGGTTGTCTATCGCGGACATCAGGATGACTCGCCCTGTTCTCGGATCGATGCGCCAGGCGATTTCCAAACGGTTGGTAAGAGCAACGTTCTTGATGTCAGGATATCGATTTGAACCCAACAATCGGATGAACCGATCGGAGCCATAGGCCGTCTCGTACACTTCGCGCAGAGAGTCGATAGTCAGCTCTCTCACAGGATCCGCGTGAATGGTCGTAATAATTCCGCGACTGAGCGGGATCAAATGCGGCGCGAATTGGATGATCACCTTTTCTCCGGCCGCGTTTGCGATCTCCTGTTCAATCTCAGATAAATGCCGGTGCGAGGGCAAACCATAGGGCCGAGCGCTCTCGTTGCACTCGACAAAAAGCAAATCCGCGTCTGCTTTCCGGCCAGCGCCACTCACGCCGCTGAGACTGTTCACCACGATACTCGATGAGCGGATCAAGTTTGCGCGTACGACCGGAAGCAGTGGTATGAGAATGCTCGTCGGAAAACAACCTGGACACGCCAGCAACTTAGCGCCCCGGATCTTATCGCGATATGCTTCAGGAAGCCCGTAAACCGATTCCTTCAATAGCTCGGGCGCCATATGCTCGTGCTTGTAGAAATACTTGTACACTTCCGCATCCTTCACTCGAAAATCCGCGCTCAGATCGATAACTTTGATCCCTCGCTCCAGCAACGGCGCCGCAAACTCGAATGCAACACCATGCGGAAGCGCAAGAAAGGCGTAGTCGATGTTGAGAGAATGCAGCGATCTTGCGTCGGGCTCGATGAATTCGAGACTCGCCAGCGGAGAGTGATTACCAACCCAGGCGAATACTTCGGATGCCTTCTTACCGGCGTATTGTCGAGAAGTGAGACAGCCAAGCTCGACCAAAGGATGTTCGGCAAGACGCTTCACAAGCTCTTCACCCGAATAACCGCTCGCCCCAAAAACCGCGATTTTCGCTTTGTTCATAAAATGTTCCCGGATTCTTCGTTAGTATAACTAGTTTTGGGTTTTGAGTCTTGCGTTTTGAGTTTTGAGTTTGGCGCGATAGGGTCGCGCTCCCGCGCGACCGGCGTCGAGGCAAATTGGCGAGTCTTACGCGGGCAGCGCCGGTCGCGCGGAAGCGCGACCCTACCGACTCAAAACCCAAAACCCAAAACTCAAAACTCTAAACTGGATATTCGGTGCGCCACGTGTATTTTCGAGCCCTCCCATGGCGGACGATCGGAAAACCACTGAAGAGCGACAGCGGATGACGGACATCGAGCGAATTCGGCACTCGTGCGCCCACGTGCTTGCGACAGCCATTCTACGGATCTGGCCGGAAGCACAGTTCGCAGCCGGTCCACCGGTCGAGAATGGCTTCTACTACGATCTCGAATTGGATCATCACATTTCATCTGATGACTTCGATAAAATCGAGACCGAGATGAAGAAGATTATCAAGGAGAACCAACCGTTCGAACGGGTCGTCGTCTCTCGCGACGAAGCGATTCGATTAGCGAATGAAGGGCAATTGGGCGCGCTTGGGCCAAGACCCATGCCGAGTAAATTTAAGCTCGATATTCTGCGAGGGATACCCGACGAGGAAGAGATCTCTTTGTATCGCAATGGAGACTTCACTGACCTCTGCGCCGGGCCTCACGTAATGCGAACAGGCAACATCGGCGCATTTAAACTCACCTCGATCGCAAGCGCCTACTACAAAAGGGATGCGAACAATCCACAACTGCAACGCGTGTACGGCACTGCATTTAAAACACGGGCCGAGCTGGACCAGTACTTTGCGCTGCTCGAAGAGGCCAAAAAACGAGATCACCGTAAGCTAGGTCGGGAACTTGAATTGTATCATATCGACGAAGAGGTCGGGCCCGGATTGGTGCTCTGGAAACCGAAGGGCGCAATCGTTCGAAAGGAACTTCAGGCCTTTATTTCTGAAGAGCTGGGACGACAGGGGTATACCGAAGTCTTTACGCCCCACATCGGCAAACTGAGTCTCTTTCGTACCTCCGGCCACTATCCCTATTACCGCGAGTCGCAGTTCCCACCGCTCATCGAACCGGAAACTTTGGCTAAATTCGCCGAGGAGGGCTGCTCGTGCGCGGAGCTTTCGAATCGGCTGATGAAAGGTGAAATTGAGGGCTACTTGCTAAAGCCGATGAATTGCCCAATGCATATCAAGATCTATGCATCGAGTCAGCATTCGTATAGAGACCTCCCGGTCCGGTTGGCGGAGTTCGGGACCGTTTATCGCTGGGAACAATCGGGCGAACTCGGCGGCATGACCAGGGTGCGGGGCTTTACACAGGACGACGCTCACATTTTTTGCACTGAAGAACAGGTGCTCGGTGAAATCCAGGGCTGCCTCCAGCTGGTCCTGAGAATTTTGAGTACCCTGGGCATGAACTCCTACCGGGTCCGCGTAGGGCTTCGCGATTCCGACTCGTCCAAATACGTCGGAACACGGGAACAATGGGATCGCGCTGAGGATGCCCTTCGCGAGAGCGCCAAAAACCTCGGCGTACCTTTCTCCGAGGAAATTGGCGAAGCGGCTTTCTACGGTCCAAAGATCGATTTTGTCGTCAAGGACGTTATTGGGCGGGAATGGCAGCTTGGGACCGTTCAAGTTGACTACAATTTGCCGGAACGGTTCGGACTCAGTTATGTCGCTCCGGACAATTCGGCACGCCGGCCTGTGATGATTCATCGGGCGCCATTTGGTTCTCTCGAACGTTTCTGCGGCGTTTTGATCGAGCACTTTGCAGGAAGTTTTCCTGCCTGGCTGGCGCCGGAACAGGTGCGTGTTCTTCCAATCTCCGAAAAGCATCTCGAATACGGAAGGTCCGTCTCTGGGCGCCTTTTGGATCGCAATATCAGGGCTTCAATCGACGAAAGTTCCGACAAGATCGGGGCTAAGATTCGCCTTGCCCAGCTACAGAAGGTCCCATATATGTTGGTGCTCGGCGCACGAGAAGAGCAGGCCGGCGAAGTCGCCGTGCGTAGCCGCAAAAACGGTGATGAGGGAGCCGTGAGTGTGTCCGACTTTGTAGAACGAATTCAAATGGAAGTCAGAGAACGTCAACGTGATTGAGTGCACCGCTCGGCGCCCCGGCCGCACTCTGAGGAGATAGTTTTATTCAGCAACAGCAGCAGATCCGCGTCAACGGTCGAATTCGCGCACGAGAAGTGCGGGTTATTCTAGGCACGACCAACGAACAGTTGGGAATCATGAAATTGCAGGATGCCTTGCGAAGAGCTCAATCGCTGGGGCTTGATCTGGTCGAGGTGGCTCCTACCGCCAATCCACCCGTTTGCAAGATCGTCGATTTTGGAAAGTACAGATACGACCTTTCCAAACAGGAGAAGGATCGCAAATCAACCTCGTCCAAGCTTAAAGAGATCAAGTTTCGGGTGAATATCGATCCGCACGATTACATGATTAAGGTGCGGCACGCTGAGCAATTTCTGGACAAAGGTAACAAGGTGAAGTTTCAGCTCCAGTTTCGCGGTCGTGAAATGAGTCATAAAGAACTCGGTGACCAACTAATGCGACGGTTGAAGGAGGACCTCTCAACGATGGGACAGGTAGAGATGGAACCGAAGCTAATGGGCAAGAGCATCAACATGACCATGTCGCCACTTCCCGTGAACAAGCGGAAGCGAAAATTCACCGTTGAAGACGAGGAACTGCCTCCTGACCCACTCGATTCTGAAGAATCGTAGGCCTGGCGATCAGTGGCTAGTGGCTGGTGGCTAGAAGATCGACACACTATGTCTCCGCCAGCCACTGACCACTAGCCACCAGCCACTAGTCATTGAACTCTCTTGACACGCTCTCTCTTGGGCTGTAGTGATGCCCTCCCGCGACTTTCCGACCGAATCTTTATGCCTGACGCTGAAATAATTTTGAAAGAAAATATCCCGGGCTTGGGCGCCGAGGCTGATATCGTTAAGGTCCGTAAGGGCTATGCGCGGAATCACTTGATTCCGACCGGCAAAGCCTATGAGGTCACTCCCTCTAATCTGAAGCGTCTTAACCAGTTAAAAACCAAGCGCGCCCAACGAGAAGCCACTGAGCTCAATGAAGCCGAAGAATTCGCCCGTAAGATTAACAAATTGAAGCTCGAGTTTACACTGCATACGGGCGAGTCGGGAAAGGCTTTTGGTTCGGTGACCGCAAAGGACATTGAAGATAAGCTCCAGGGCGAATTCGGGATTACGCTCGACCGCCACAAGATCGACTTAGAGCGTTCGATCAAAGAGACTGGTGAGAAAGAGATCCAGATAAAGCTGCATCAAAGTGTTGTGGCGACCCTGAAAATCGAAATCAAATCTATCACGCCTGCACATCCTGTTCGCGAGGAGAGCGACGTGACCGACGCGAAATCAAAAGCAAAGCGAAAAACGAAGCCTGGGGCCTGACGATCAATGGCAAAAGGTTCTCAAGGTTTGACGAAACCTGCTGAGAACCCCTTAAACACCGAGGGGACAGGCACAGGGACCCGAAGATCGAGTTATTCACAAGATTTGCACAGCCCATCCACAGGCAGAGAGGTTCCTCGATCCCTGCCATGCAGCGAGGATGGCGAAAAAGGTGTCCTTTGCTCCCTACTGCTGTCTCCCCGAGAAGTAGCCGACACTTGTGTTCTGCGCCTTCGTCCCGGTGCATTTTACATACCGGCACACCAAATTCTTTACAGTCTGATCCTTGAATTTGGTGATAAGAGTAAGCCGATCGATTTCGTCTCACTTAAGCAAGCACTCAAAGATCGAAATCAACTTGAAGAGATCGGCGGGCCCGAATACCTCAGCGCTCTTTACAGCTTTGTTCCGACGGCGGCAAACGCCAGCTACTACATTGATATCGTCCGCGAGAAGTACGTCTTGCGCCGGTTAATCCTCGCGTGCAACAAGCTTTCCACTCAGTGCTACGATCAGCAGGGGGAAATCGAGCCTTTAATGGACGACGCAGAGAAGGAGATTTTTGCAATCACCGGAGAACACGTCAAAACGGAGATTGTACCCACCAAAGATCTCGTGATGGAGGCGATCGAACAGATCGAAAAGTTGTATGAGAATCGGGGTTCGGTTACCGGTTTGCCGACTGGATTCCTTGAGTTAGACCGGATGACGAGCGGGCTTCATCCAGCCGAGATGATCGTCATCGCGGCACGACCGAGCATGGGGAAAACCGCGTTGGCAATGAACATCGCAGAGCACGTTTCAATAAACGCCGGCAAGCCCGTTGCGGTTTTCAGCCTCGAAATGAGCAGCCAGCAGCTGGTCCAAAGACTTCTCTGCTCAAGAGCGCAGGTAGATCTGCAGAATGTCAGAAATGGATTTCTATCGGAGCGAGACTTTCCCAAGCTCACTTCGGCAGCCTCGCAACTCGCTGCGGCGAAAATGTTTATTGATGACACACCGGGTCTTACCGTCACGGAACTACGCGCTAAGTCTCGGCGCATGAAGTCGCAGTACGATATACAGCTTATCGTGATTGATTACCTTCAACTGCTTCGCTCGATGAGTCGAAGGGCACAGGACAACCGGCAATTGGAAATCTCAGAGATCTCGGGCGGAATCAAGGCCCTTGCCAAGGAGCTTAACCTGCCGATCATCGTCATTGCCCAATTGAATCGCCAACCAGACGCGCGCGCGAACCAGGGCGGGCGTCCCCGTTTGAGTGATTTACGTGAATCCGGTTCGATCGAACAAGATGCCGACTTGGTCGGACTGCTGGTCAGATCCGATTACTATGAGACGGACGATGATGCAAAAAACGAAATCGCGAGCGAAGCAGAGCTAATTATCGCGAAGCAGCGGAATGGTCCCACTGGAGACGTTGCGTTGACGTTCCTGAAAAAATACACCCGATTCGAACCTCGCGAAACTCGCGCCCGCGAACAGGCATAGTTTTGGTAGATATACACCCAGCGCAGGCGTAGGCGAAAGCTCCAAGTTTTGCTCCCCTGTCGACGACCGGTGCAAAGGCTGGAGCCTTCGCTTTACGCATGAGGCTGAAAAGCGTGTACGGCCCCGTGCCCCCCTGCCAAAACTTAGCCTTGTATTTTTGCGGTAGAGGACCACTATATCTTGTGGTCGGTTCTCGGATCTCATTCAATCATGCGGTGCCCAAAATGCGGTAACCTTGAAGACAAGGTCATCGATTCTCGTTCAGCTAAAGCGGGGGCAGCTATTCGGCGCCGTCGTGAGTGCTTGGCATGCCAACATCGTTTTACGACTTACGAAGAAATCGAGCGTCGCGACCTGAGGGTCATCAAAAGAGACGGCCGCCATGAACCGTTCGAGCGGCAGAAGCTTTTGAGCGGAATGGTAAAGGCCTGCGAAAAGCGACCGGTCGGTTACGATGCCTTAGAGCGCGCGGTGGAAGAGATCATCCAGGAATTGGAGCAATCCTTCGACCATGAGGTACCTACGAACGCTATCGGTATACGCGTAATGGAACGATTACATGCGATGGACGAAGTGGCTTATATCCGGTACGCCTCCGTTTATCGCCAATTTCAAGACATTGGAGAGTTTATTAACGAGATCGAATCACTTGGCCGAAAAACGAAACGCAACGCCCTTCAACCAGATCTGTTTGCCCCGTGATAGCGCTACGCGACTCCTTACCTCTGCTTCGGCAAGATGAAAATGAGGACTCACAGATTCGACAAGACTGGCTCTGTTTTTGCCTTTGTCGAGCTGCTGAGAAGGCCGGGTACAGCCATTGGTGGCTCGCTGAACATGTCGCTGCGAGTGTGATCTGTTACCTTTCATCAACGTACGAGAAAAACCTCATCACTTTGAGAGAGCTATGCAACATCGTTATCTCAGTGCTGCAGGCCGTCGGTTATGCCGAAGTGGCCCTCTGTCTGGATACGCTCCACCCCCAATTCGAACTTTCATTGAGCGAACTAGCCAAAGAGGCCGGTCCGGGATACGAATTGGCTTTTTTCCGGCTGCTGAAGGAGCGCATCCAGCCTGCACTATCCCATCGAGCCTCGAATCTCGATATTTACGGACTACAATCCTGTGTCCGGCATTTGCAAGCAGTTAAAACTTGGAGTCGTAACTGCTCTCAATTACGAAACGAAATCGTAGAGTTCCTTCGCGCACAACTGGAACGAGCTAACCTGAAAACCGATTTCCTACTTACAATCAGATGACACTGTTTGAAAAAATCGCGGCTCGCGAGATTCCTGCAAAGATAATCCAGGAAGATGAGGACCTCATAGTTTTCCACGATATCAACCCACAAGCGCCGATTCATGTTCTAGTGGTTCCGAAAAAACCCATCCCGCGTCTCACCGGCGCAACAAAAGAAGACGGAAAACTGTTAGGCGATCTCCTGCTGAAGGCCCAGGAGATCGCTAAGTCGCTCGGAATCGCGGAGTCTGGATTTCGAGTCGTTATAAATAACGGACGCAACGGCGGAGAGACGGTACCCCATTTGCACGTTCATCTGCTCGGAGGGCGTCCGTTAGCCTGGCCGCCTGGCTAACCCGCAAAAGTCACGCGAAAGCCAAAGCGACGAACTCATTGCGGGCTAGAAAAGATTTTGCCCCACCGATGTCGTTTAGGCGAAGCTCCCATTCCCCTCGAAACAAGGGCGGATAACCGCTGACGTGAACGCTGACTTCCAATCAAGGCCTGTCATTATCACACGCGCAGCCTGGCCTCCTGGGATTGGTAATATCGGGTTTGGGGCATTAGCCTTAAATCCCGAACACCGCAGGGCAAATTCTAAAATCTTTTCCGGGTTCCAAAGAACTACTCGCGCAACGTCACACCCAGACGCTCCACGAGCTGCGATTTCAAGCGGCCATGTGCCGCGTTCGCTTCTTCCTGTGTCAAAGTCCGGTCGCTTGCCCGATATGTCAAACTGCAGGCCATCGATTTCTTGTGGAGGGGCACCTTTTCCCCACTCGGATCAATAAAAAGATCGAACAAGCGAATGTCGGTTAGAAGCGGCTCGTCGGCGGACGCAAAAGCATCAAGCACCGCCTGGTATTTCAATTCTCGATCGGCAAGAAATGCAACGTCTCGCGTCACAGTCGGAAACCGGTCTAGCGGTTTGTATCTGAAGCCTTTGGCCGTCTCACCCGCCCGCAGAGTCAGTTCAGCGACCAAGACGGGGTCACGCGCTCCGATCTCTTTCGCCAGCCCGGGCCGTACCTGACCGACCTTACCCATCAAGCGCCCCTCCATATCGACTACATTGCAAACGAGCGGAGCGAAAATCGTCGGCTGCACCCTGGTTAAGGCAAACTCCTCGCGGAGCGCCGTTTTCAGCATGCCCTTCAGATCGAACAGATCAAAGGCTGCAGCGTTCTGATTCCAGCTCTTGCTTTGGCGCTCTCCGGACAGAAGAATCGAAAGACACATGGATTCTTCCGATCCCGCGACTCGGAAAACGCGGCCTATTTCGAATATTGCCACACTACTCAATCCACGATTGAAGTTTCGCTCGGCAGCTCTAACCAGGCCCGGTATCAATGAGGGCCTCAAAATTTTCTGATCTTCGACCAGCGGATTTCTCAATTTCAGAGCCTCTGGTCGTGGTTCGACGAGAAAATCCAAACTGTGCTCGTCCACTAACGTTAAGGTTCGCGCTTCGAAAAGCCCAAGACCCACGAGCCGTTGGCGGAGTTGCATGAGTTCGTCGTGAACACGATCGGCAGCCGAACTTCGGGTTGCCGAACCGTAAGCACGCGACGGAATTCTTTGGATGCCGGCCATCCGGCACACTTCTTCAATCAAGTCTACCTCTCGGATCAGGTCTTGCCGGAAGCTTGGTATCTCCCAGCGATTTCCTCCGGCGTGCTTGAGCCCCAGCCGGCTCAGCAGTTTGGCGGAATCAGGGATCTCCATGCCCAAGAGCATATTACAACGTTCAGGACGCATCTCGACTACTCCGGTCAAGTTCGGCATGGAACCACCAACCACGATGCCTTCGTCCGCCTTTCCGCCGGCAACTTCCAATAACAGATCGATTGCACGGGCAGAAGCCATCAATACCGCTTCCGGATCCACCCCACGCTCGAACCGAAAACTGGAATCCGAAATCAACCCTAGCCGGCGACTGGTTCGGCGAATAGAACCTGGATTGAAATAGGCTGCCTCCAGAAGCAAATCGGTCGTAGTCGCGGCAACACCGCTTCCCTCGCCACCCATCACTCCGGCGATCGCCAGCACCCTTTCGTGGTCAGCGATCACGAGATCATCAGGCCCAAGCTCATAGACTTTCCCATCCAGCGCCAGCAACTCCTCGCCTGGATTGGCAAATCGAACAACTATGCCTCCTCTGATTTTTGCGGCGTCGAACGCGTGAAGTGGCTGACCAAGCTCCAAGAGCACGTAGTTCGTCGCGTCGACCACATTATTGATCGAGCGCAACCCAGCCGCCTCCAACCTTTGCCGAAGCCATCCTGGACTCGGTCCCACCTGAACATCACGGAGAAAGCGTGCGGAATAAAAGGGGCAAACCGGAGCCTCGAGCCGAACGACGGAGGAATCTTCGCGAGCGGATTCGGGGCTTGCTATGACTTGCGGCAACTTCGGCTCAGTAAGATCAAGCAACGCAGCCAACTCCCGCGCAATCCCAAAATGACTCAACAAGTCAGGCCGATTCGGTGTGACCTCCACTTCGATGATCGTGTCAGGTGGAAAAATCTCGGATAACGGACTTCCAACGGACGCATCAGCGGGCAAAATCAGCAACCCGGAGGCATCATCCGCAAGATGAAGCTCACTTGGACTGCAAAGCATCCCCTCGGATTCGACACCTCGCAGTTTGCTTGCTTTGATTTTCACTCCGTCCGGCAGTACTGCGCCTGGCAAAGCCAGCGCCACCTTATCTCCAGCTCGAAAATTCTTCGCGCCACAGACGATTTGTCGCGGCAGACTGGAGCCGTCGTTCACGCGGCAGACACTCAGACGATCCGCATTGGGATGCGACTCGAAGGATTCTATTTGCACCACGATTACTTTATCGAGGTCTGCACCACGTTGTTCGACACCCTCGACCTCAACTCCGGCAAATGTCAGAGCTTCGACGATCTCCGCTACCGAATGTTTGATCAGCAAAAATTCCTTCAGCCAACTCAGAGACAATTTCATGTCGCAAACTGGGCTAAGAATCGTTGGTCATTCTCGATCAACAGGCGGATATCAGGTAAACCGAACAAGGACATCGCCAAACGCTCGAGCCCCATTCCGAACGCGAATCCGGTCCAATTCTCTGGGTCATAAGCGCTGTCGCCCCGTTTTAGGTTGACCGCTTCGAACACGGCGGGATTGACCATTCCACATCCTAAGAGTTCCATCCATTTGCCATCCTGGATCCCGGGCAATCGGATATCGAGTTCAAAGCTTGGCTCGGTAAACGGAAAGAAATGTGGTCGAAGCCGGGTCTGCACCTCTTGACCTAACAGTTCCCGAACGAAATATTCCAAAGTTCCTTTGAGATCAGCCACGCTGACGTTGCGATCGACGTACAGCCCCTCTAGCTGATTGAACTGGTTCAGATGCGTGGCATCGGTTTCGTCTCGGCGATAAGCTGCTCCGGGTCCGATTACCCGTATGGGAGGTTCATTCACAACCATCGTACGGATCTGGACGGTCGAGGTATGCGTGCGCAACAGTCTTCCGTCGGGCAAATAAAATGTATCCGAGTCGTTGCGGGCCGGATGATTCGCCGGTGTGTTCAATGCGTCGAAACAGTGCCATTCGGTTTCAATGTCAGGCCCGTCGGCCAGCGCAAAGCCCAGACGCCGCAAAATTTGCACCGCTCGTTCCTGAAGGAGTGTCAACGGATGTATGCCTCCGACGCGAAACGGCGTTCCCGGTAGCGTCTCGTCCAAATCGCTCAAATTCCGCGCCTCTCCCTCGGACTCCAGGGCAACGAGCCGGCTGTCCAAGGCAACCGTCACTCCGTTTCGGATCTCATTTAAGAGCTTACCGATTCGCGGACGGTCCTCTTTCGGCACGTTGCGCATGTTTTCACTCAACCGAGAAACTGCGCCGGCTTTCCCCAGAAATTTCACCCGAAGATTTTCAAGGGCGATTTTGCTGTGTGCCTGTTGGATTTCGCCAAGCGCCGTTTCCTGCAAACTTTGAAGATCACTGTCCATCAGGAGACTGGGCGTGCACTAGGCTGCGTTCTTCCGGTCCAGCGCCGCAACGGCCCTGTCCAAAATTACCTTGAATGCCGTTTCATCGCTGACTACCAGGTCCGCCAATACCTTACGATCAATTTCAATTTTGGCCGCAGCCAAGCCTTCCATAAAACGGCTGTAGGAGGTGCCAAATTGGCGGCAAGCTGCATTGATTCGCTGAATCCAGAGGTTGCGAAAATTGCGCTTTCGCGTTTTCCGATCACGGTACGCCCAATATTGGGCTTTCATCGTGGCATCTTTAGCATAGCGGAAAAGCTTGGATCGACGCCCGCGATATCCCTTAGCTTTGTCGAGAACTCTTTTACGGCGCTCTCTGCTGGCACGCGCATTGGTTGCTCTAGGCATATATTTTATCCGGCGTCCGCCGGATCCTCACGCACAGGTTGTTGTTTCAATTTTCGTCCCCCCACCTCACCTGTCGCATCAGTCCCAAAACATTTCGGGACAGGCGAAGAACGATCTGCCGCTTTCTTAGTTGAATGGCAGGTTTTCTTTAATCCGTGCCTCGTCAGTTTTGTCGAGAACGGCGGTTTTAGCGAGTTGGCGCTTGCGCTTCGCATTTTTCGACACGAGCAAGTGTCGACGGCCAGCGTGGCCACGAAGCACCTTGCCGGTCGCCGTCACCTTGAAGCGTTTCGCCACTGCTTTCTTCGTTTTGCGTCTCGCTATCGGTTTTGGCATAAGAAGTCGGCAATCTATCTCCAGGATTCCAGTTAGCAACTGGAATCTGCGGGAGCCGTAGGCGGGATGCGCGCGCCAGAAACAGCAAAGGACGCGTTCATGACATGCGACGTCGGACGCGCCGGAGCGTATCGACCATCGGAGGCGCTGGACTAGACATGACCATCGCACGTACCTGACGCGGATCGCGCGGGAGCGCGTCCCTACCGCTTACAATAGCGGACAACGTACCCTTCCCACGCAAAGCAACGGTTATGATTGAAGAATAAATCTGCATTGGTATAGCCCCGATGCTCTCTGTTCTTCTCGTTCAACGCGCACCCCGAGAACCCGCTCGAGCATTTCGCGTTCCAAACGTCTGACGAGCGGAAAGGCGTCCAGCAAATCCAAGATTGGCGAGTGATGCTCCACGATCACTGTCGGTTCACGACTCGAAACTTCGGACATATAACCTTCGTGATCGCGGAACTTTGCCAGCATCTCAGCTAGTTCCAAAACTGTCTGCCCGCGCAGCCTCCGCATGTACTCCTCGGTCTTCGCGGTGAAGACTGAATACAACAACTTTTCCGCAGCTGCATGACCATAGAGCCGGTTTGCGGCATTCAGGATTTCGATCGTAGCGCCATTGCTTGCAGTTGGAAAAAACGTGTGCGCCTTCGGAGTCAACCTATAGACCATTTCCGGGCGTCCGACAGGCTTCGGACGCCTCCAAGTGTCAACGTACCCTTGCCGCTCAAGTTCCTCGCAATGCTGCTTGACACCCATGTAACTGAGTTTCAGCCGCTCGCCAAGTTCGTTGACAGAAAGTCCCTGGGTCTTCTTAAGAGTGTCAACTATGCGCATCCTTTGCGAGCGGCCAACTTCACTTATTCGCTTCATCGGATTTCGATACGAAAACAGCCGGCCCCGACCTTTACCGGACCAGCCCCACCTTAAGCACTCAATTAGGCGCTTTCTCGGTTACTTACCGACTTTCACGATCGAATAGGTTTTTACCCCCTTGCGATCCAGCAAAAGCAACAGGTTTGGCTTACCTTTCTGCTCGGCCAAAGCCTTCTGAAATGACTCCGTGTTGGTGACCTGGTTTCGACCGACCTCGGTGATCACGTCTCCTGTTTGAATATCAGCCACCGCGGCTGGACTGTTAGGCGAAACCTCGGTCACAACAACTCCAGAATCCGACTTCAGCCCCAACTCCTGCTTTAAATTAGGGGTCACATCCTGGACCTGTACGCCAAAGCTGGAGGCAAAGTCTTCGCCTTGCGAAGGCTGGGCCTGGGCGCTCGCCAACTTGGTCGTATCGCCCGGCAGTTCTTCCGTCTTGACCGTGACCGTAACCTTTCTTCCGTTCCGCCAAACCCCCAAATTAACTTGCTCCCCAACCTTCTTCTTCAAAATCTCGTTCTGAAGTTCCCGGGCACTAGTCACCGGAACGCCATCCACATCAGTGATCACGTCGGCAGGCCGCAAATCACTCCTCGCAGCCGGAGTATCAGCCTGAATTGTGCGCACGACTACCCCTTTGTCTACACCTTTGAATACTTCTGTGCGGTTCTGGTCGTTGAGACTCTCAATAATAATCCCCAACCAAGGGCGGACGATCTTTCCTGAGGCGATGAGTTGCTCGCTCACCTGCTTAGCCAAGTTGCTTGAAATCGCAAAACCAAGCCCACGGTTTAAGCCATGGATCAAGGTGTTCATACCAATCACTCTGCCATCGATATCACACAGCGGACCGCCACTGTTCCCGGGATTGATCGCTGCATCAGTCTGGATGTAGTCCTCATATTTGTCCGGCAGCAGTTCATTGCGGCCTTTCGCACTCACCACGCCGGTCGTGAAGGTGTAGGCGAATTTGTAAGGAGTTCCGATTGCACAGACGATCTGACCTACTTTTACTTCATCGCTATTGGCGAAATCGATCGAAGGAAGACCGGTGGCATCGATTTTTATGACTGCAACATCGGTTCGGTCATCAGATCCAATGACTTTGGCCACGAAAGTTCGGCCGTCTTTCAACTTGACGCTAATTTTATCTTCGCCGTCGACCACGTGGTTATTGGTGATGATGTAGCCGTCCTGGCGCACGATGAATCCGGACCCCTCACTCTGATCGGGTTGCTCACTCTCGTCCCTGGGGCCGCGGAAGAAAAAGTCAAACCCATCCAGAGGATTGGAAGGATTGCCTGATCGCCCGTTCTTTTCGACATCGACGACAACAACGGCCGGAGCGACCTTTTCGTAAACGGCTGTATAAGCGTCGTTTAGCTGATGCGCGATATCCTTCGCGGCATTCGATGCCGGCGCTTGGGCGAAAAGCGTTTGAGTTATTAGGAGTCCCCCGACAGCGAGGGCCGAGACACGATAAATGACGCTCATATTGAAAGTAGACTTTGACAGAAGCGGCTTGCCGCCTGTTCAATAGGGGAATGTGGCAGCAGAAACGCTAGAAGCAAGCAGGGTAAGGGAGAAAGAAAGGGAGTGATGGAGTATTGGAATTGCTCGTTTCGGCGGACGGCTGCGCAAATCTTCCTTCCAACGCCGAGCGGCTAACCTGGAATCTTCTTGCACTTGACTGTTGCGTCGCACACCAAGGACTCCTCGCGCCGGGACTCTGCTCCCAGCACACAAATTGACAATTGAAAGTGCGCACTTAGAATTGGACCAACTAGTCAACCAAAACATGCAAAGCTTAGCTGAAACCGCCGATAAGCGGTTCCTTTCGTTCGCGCCTGGTTTTTGGCCGAATGTCGCTGCCGAACTCTGGAGCGATTGGAAATGGCAACTCAAAAACCGCGTCACTAACCTGCAACAACTCGAAGGGAAGTTCGCGCTTACCCGCGAAGAGCGCGCTGGTGTAATTCTGTCCGGAAACAAGCTTGCGCTCGCCGTTACGCCCCATTTTTTCAATCTCATCGACCCCGAAGACCCGAATTGTCCGATCCGTCGCCAGGTCGTTCCGCGGGTCGAAGAGTCCGACCGATCGCCGCTTGAGATGGCCGATCCGTGCGGCGAAGACTCCCACATGCCCGTCCCGGGTCTTGTCCATCGGTATCCCGACCGCGTGCTCTTTCTGGTGACGGATCGGTGCGCATCCTATTGCCGCTACTGCACTCGCAGTCGTGTTGTCAGCGGCGTCGGTGAACAAGAGTTGCACATCGATTTCGAACAAGCCTACCAGTACCTGGAAGCTCACACTGAGGTACGCGACGTCTTGCTTTCCGGCGGAGATGCCTTACTCCTTTCCGACGACAAGCTCCGCGGCATCTTGCGCCGTTTGCGCGCGATCGAACATATAGAGTTCGTCCGGATCGGGACTCGTGTCCCGATCTTCCTGCCGCAAAGGATCACCGCCGAACTGTGCCAGATGCTCCAGGAATTTCACCCACTCTGGATGAGCGTTCACGTCAATCATCCTCGCGAGCTGACGATCGAGGTTAAGGCCGCTTTGGAACGTCTGGTAAACCATGGAATACCACTCGGAAACCAGAGCGTTCTCTTGAAGGGCGTGAACGATGATCTGGACGTCATGAGGGCGTTGGTACACAAACTCATGATGTGTCGGGTACGTCCATATTATATTTATCAGTGCGATCTAATTCATGGCTCGGCGCACCTGCGTACTTCGGTGGCGAAGGGGATTGAGATAATCGAAGGCTTGCGGGGTCACACAACTGGATACGCGGTGCCGCAGTTCGTCATCGACGCACCAGGAGGCGGAGGTAAGGTCCCAATCAATCCGGGATACATTCTTTATCACGATCACGAAAAAATCGTGATCCGAAACTACGAGGGCAGAATTTTCGAGTATCCGGAGCAAGAGATGGCTGAGTATTCGCCGCGCGACGCCGAAGGCGC
>DASZGG010000058.1:0-9623 GCA_035939025.1 Chthoniobacterales bacterium
CAGCGTAGCGCCATGGAGGCCCAGCTGAAAAAGGCCCAACTAGCCCAACAAAATGCGGATCTTGCCACAACCCAGCGCAGCGCGATGGAGGCCCAACTGAAGCAAGCCGAGGAAAAGGCCCAACTGGCCCAGCAGAGCGCAGATCTCGCCACAACGCAGCGTAGCGCGATGGAAGCTCAACTGAAGCAAGCCGAGAAAAAAGCCCAACTGGCCCAACAGAGCGCAGATCTCGCCACAACGCAGCGTAGCGCGATGGAAGTCCAACTGAAAAGGGCCGAAGAAAAAGCGCGGCTGGCACAAAGGATTGCGGATTTGGTTTCAGCTGAGTCTCAGGCCGTCGAAACCGGATCTTCAAAAAGAGAGCCGGCAAAAAACAACGCAGATCTCCCAGCAAACCAACTTCGATCAGGACGCGCCTTGCCACTGGATGCCGGCCAGAATGCAGAACCGTTGCTTTCAACTCAGCCGTTGCTTCCGCCCGTTCAGTCCCCCAGCCACTAGAAAGATTAAGGAAATGCTATGAAGCCCAATTTATATACATTTTATATCTCTGCGCTCATCGCCCTCCTGTCGTTAGCTCCGATTCGAAATGTACGCGGAGGTGACGTTCTTTATGAAGATAACTTTACTAACCTCGATCCCAGTTGGGGCACACCCGGTGATATTTTGAGCGCGAAGGATGGCAAGTTGATACTTAAGCCCGCGCTCAACACCACTCAGAGTGTGTTGAATCAATCGAACGTTTTTGATGATGCTGATATTGCAGTGGACATCATTCTGTCAGCCGGCGATCCCATCGTGCCGGGCGGCCTGATCTTTTGGGCGAAGGATTACAGCAACTTTTACTGTTTATCCATTGATGCAAACGGCTCGTTCAAGATTAGCCACTTTGTGACTGACCGATGGTTAAGTCCTGTCGGTTGGACCAAAAGCGAAGCAATGAACACGGGCATTGGGCAGGTCAATAACTTGCGGGTGGTAACGAAAGGTCGTAAGGCGACAGCCTATGTCAACGACAAGGAAGTGGTGACGATCAATGGCCAGCCCCCGCAGGGCGGCGGCTGTGTTGGAATATCGGGTGGATCAGCGCAAGATTCGCAAAATATTTGGCAATTTGCGAACCTCAGAGTAATCGCTACCACTCAGACGGCTGCCCCAACCTCTCCTTCGCCTCTACGCCCCGCCAGGCAGGTAGCTTTGCGACTCCACGGGTCAAACACCATCGGGGAGGAGCTCGCGCCGACACTCTGCGAGGACTTCCTGAAATACGAAGGGGCAACATCCGTCCAAAGGAAACCAGGAGCTAGGGAGGACGAGATAGATATCGAAGCAGTTTTGCCGGGTGAATCTCCCCAACTCTTGGTTTTCGAAATCCAGGCTCATGGATCGAAGACGGCTTTTGAAGACTTGGCTTCAGGTAAGTGTGACATTGGTATGTCCTCACGGCAGATTAAGTCGGATGAGGCGCAGCAGTGCACGCTCGCGGGGTTGGGCAACATGTTTTCGCCTGCGTCCGAAAACGTCCTGGGCTTGGATGGCATCGCCGTTTTAGTCAGCAAGAGCAACCCGGTCAACGCGCTTACAAAGCAGCAAATCGCTGATATCTACACGGGCAAAATCAACGACTGGTCGCAAGTTGGCGGCAATTCCGGACCGATTTATCTCTACGCGCCCGACGAGAACTCCGGAACGTTTGACACCTTTAAATCGCTCGTGCTCGGCGCCAAAGCGTTGTCTACCCGAGCATCACGTTACGAGGATAGCGCTAAACTTTCGGACGCAGTGGCGGCCGACACGAACGGAATCGGGTTGACTGGAAAGTCATTCGTGCGTGGAAGCAAACCGCTCGCCGTATCAGAGACTGGTGCAAAGCCGTTGCTACCGACGACGTTTACCGTTGCGACTGGAGACTACCTGCTCTCCCGCCGTCTTTTCCTCTACATCCCCGCTAACCCGCAAAACAAATGGACTCGCAAGTTCGTTGAGTTTGCACGTCCAAAACTGGAGGTTTTTTCCTGGTGGACCTCCGGCGGCGAGGCTGCTGCGCTTGAGGCGTTATTCAACAATTACAAGAAACGCTACCCCGGGGTTGGCATCATTAACGCGACCGTCGCGGGCGGCAGCGGCTCCGGCGCTCGACCTGTTTTGCAAACGCGCTTGGCCGTCAATAATCCGCCCGACACCTGGCAAAGCCATCCCGGCTGGGAGTTGCTTGGTGACTATGTGGAACCGGGTTACTGTGAGCCGATTACCGACCTTTACCAAAGTGACGAATGGGAGAAAGCCTTTCCGAAGGCTCTCGTCAACATGGTGTCTAAAGACGGCAAGGCTTACGCTGTGCTGACTGGCGTTCACCATGGGAACGTCCTTTGGTACAACAAGAAACTGCTGGAGAAGAATGGAATCAAGGTTGGTGATTCTATGACCTTCGACCAGTTCTTTGTGATTTGCGACAAGTTGAAAGCCGCCGGGATTCCCGCCCTTGGCGTTGGCGATTCAGGGATTTGGGCTTCCTCCCAGCTCTTTGAGAACACGCTTCTGGGAGTCGTCGGACCACAGGGTTGGACGGATCTGTTCAGCGGCAAGATGAATTGGGACGATCCCAAGGTGAAGCAGTCGATGCAGTATTTTGCGAAAATGCAGGACTATCTGAACCCGGATCATGCCGCACTAACCTGGGATCAGGCCGTGAAGGAGTTGATGGATGGAAAAGTGGCATTCAACTCGATGGGAGACTGGGCGGATGGCGAATTCATCAAAGCGAACATGAAAGAGAAAGAAGACTTTGGGTGGGTGAACCACCCCGGTACCGATGGCTCTTTCATCATCGTTGCAGATGGCTTCACGCTTGCAAAAGGTGCTCCGCACAAAGAGGCAGCCATTGCATGGCTGAAGAGCATCGGCAGTAAGGAAGCTCAAGAAGCATTCAATCCTCTAAAGGGCTCGATACCGGCTCGAACCGATGTCGATAAGTCAAAATTTGACGGTTACCACCGATGGTCAATGGACGAGTTCGCCAAAGACAGGCTGGTTGCGAGTTGTGTGCATGGCGGGGCCGCCCCGGCAGCTTTCCAGCAGGCGTTGAACGAGGCGGTAACGTCTTTCGTCGTGGACAAGAACGTCGAGAATTTCGCCACCGAGCTTGTCCAGGCGGCGAAAAAAGTCGGCCCGAACACCATGGGAAGGCTCCAGTTCTCGGCACAAACAATTGAAAAGGAGAATTCTGCAATACCGCCGGACGCACCACCCCAGTACGCGCAAGATGTCAGCGGCGCTGGGAAACTGAATATCATCTTTCACTTTCGTTCTGCCAGTACTCAGTTGGATAATAAGGCGCTGGGGGATTTGCGGCGCCTGGTGGACCTGCTTGCGAACTCAACTTACCAGGGACGGCGCGTTCTCCTCTTTGGGTTCTCCGACAACTATGGCGGGACCAAATTGAATCTTACAATTTCGAAGGAGCGCGCGCAGGCGGTTGCGGAACAATTACAAAAACAGGGTATAACACCGTCGTTAGTGACTGGATACGGGAAGGCGTTGCCAATCGCTCCCAACGACACCAGGGAGGGTCGCGAAAACAACCGGCGAGTCGAGGTCTGGCTGCGCTAGGAACAAAATAATAGCAGGGCATTCGGGCTCTTTTCGCTGCAGAAAACGCCGACTTATCGAGGACGAAGGACGGACGACGATTGCTCGCACCGCAGCGAGATCATTTTTTGGCGAATGCAAAGCCCAAAAACCGAAGATAAGAGGTAACCGCAGATTTCACAGATTCCACAGATGACTGAAGCCAAGGAGTTTTGCGTTATCTGACTCAAGGATTCATCCGGAACAAATTGTAGATGGCAGAGACCAACTGCCCTCCTCCTCAAATCTGCGAAATCTGCGGAATCTGCGGTTTCAAATTCGGAATTTAGGCTAAAGATGTCGCAGAAATCGTGAAACTCTGAGGTCGCGATTCATTTGTAATCGGAAGAAGGCGGGTGATCCGCCTCGCTGAGCCGGAAGCGGCCTCGGCAACCCTGCACCTCTGGTGTCAGCAAATGAAATTATAGAAGAGCTGATTAGAGGGGAAAGGTCATTCCATGAACACCAAACGAATCATTAACGCCATACGGAGCCGCCTTTACAATCGCCAGGCGACGATTCAGAGAAGAAAGGTTTTACGATGAACGGGCAACCAACATTATTTATTGACCCATATGGGAACATATTTTGGGCAAAGACAATCAAAGATCGCCGCTCAGAAGCAAATGGCAGTGTTCTACCTACGCTTTCACCAGCTCCCGGCCGTGCTCACGGGCGACCGGAGCGAGGATCGCTACGAGTAGAACCAGCGCTGCTACCGCCAGCAGTGCCCGGTCGAGGGGCACGATAGATCCGATTCCGACACAGACCAGCGCGAACGCCAGGTGCGTTGGAATGGCACCCACCTGATCTCGGATCCCTGGCATCCGAGAAAACGAGGATGCCAATACCAAGCCGTTGCCAAAGAACATCACTGCAACCGCAAACGGTGAACCTGTCGGCAAGACGATTTTAACTTGTCTAGACATAAGATTTCTTCGTCACCATTCGCCGTTCGCCGTTCACCGTTCTCACCTCTCACCTCACCTCGCCTCTCACCTCGACGGGGCTGGCTCGGTTCGCCATTCCCGGATATTCCGCCTACGCGAAAAACTGACTCGGACGTATCCCGGACGACGGCTCCAAACGAACCCAACGTGCATCTGCCGATGGTCTCCAGCTGAAAGTGAAAGTTGATTCCAACCAGAGTTGGCTTATAATTACCATATATATTTGTAAATTATGCGAATGAAAGACTCTTCAATGCTATCACCGCTGCCACAATTGTGATCCGCCTATTTAACGACCTGCACGACTTTCATCACCTTTACATGACCAAAGTTTGGGCTGAAACCTCACAGGGCAACAAGGAACCAATGTGAAGAACCAAGATGAGGTATCGCAAACGCGCGCAACTGAGACCATTCCTGATGATCATGGAGACCCCAGGGACCGGCTGTTCCACGAAATTGTTCGGGATGGTCGCTCGATGCCCGGCTTTGGTGCGTTGGAACGCAAAGAAGTGTTACCGCTATTCGCCCAGCGCATCGCACAACTCCCTCTGATGTCCAAAAAAATTCTAGCGATGTGTTATTACGAGAACCTGTCGATATCCGAGATTGCGGCTTGCTTTAATCTACCTGCATGTCGGATCGACGAGATCCTCACCCAAACTGTCGGATTGCTCGGGAACTACTTATTGAATGTATCAACCGAAAACGCCGGTACGACGCCGACCCCGTCGTTCACCTCGATGACGTTACCCCACTCTGGATAGTCGGCGTTGCGATAGCACTGCAGATAGGCGAACGGAGAGCCCTCGCTGACCGCCGGGTGGCAGACGGTCGGTTCACCAGGGATAATTGGCGATTTTTGTCGGATTGCGCAACTCACCCGTTTGTCGTGTTTCATTATGCGCCGATCGAGTCAGAAACAACCACCCGTTCTGGGCATGGCATTCCCGCATGATCTTGATTTATTGATTGAAGGCGAACGGCGGGGTGGCATCAAAGCCCACTCTTTCTGATGCCCTTGATCAATTGATCAATGAGTAGCACTCGCACGGATATTGTTATGTGTTTTCGACCTAAAGAAACTCTGGAGGAAATCGAGTCGGACTGGCTTCAGGAATCTAGCAATCCTTTTCCAGTCTTTATCTTCAACGACGAATCGTTTCAACTACTGGAAACGCTTGATCCCCGGAGAGGAGTTCTTAGAATCCTCGTCCCGCTAGAGTCATCCCCCGGTACTTGTCACTACCTGTACAGGCCTCGAATCGATGCAGAGCCTAAGATTCCTTCAATTACCTCACCTGCGAAATGAAACATTCTATTCTCGTGGCGACGCCGTCATGCGGCGATGTCTATATTGCGCCCAGGTCCGACACTAACGTACTTGAGCTGTTCTGGAATCGGAATGGCGTACCTAGCGCCAATGAACGCAAGGCCGCGGTGGCATGGCTCGACGCGGAAGGCTGGTTAGCATACGCCAGTGGCGTAATCGCCGATGCTGATCAAGAGGTTTCAAAGCTAATCGCAGAAGTACTACCAGATTCCGCAGGATCATAATCCGATCCGCGATTTTTGACCTGTCCCCAAAATGCGCTTCTTCTGACTCCTGGGCCCTGGCCGCTGCCCTTAAAATAAGGCGCGCTTTGGCATTCTTTTTGTGCGTATTTCCGGCTAGAGTGTTCCTTGACGCCAGGCCTACTGGATCTCAATCTTTAAAACGGAGCCGTGACTATTTTGACCGAGCCGATCGGGAGTATCACTCGCTCTTTGAAATTGCTTGATGCGATCAAACGGTAGAAATGATCTATGGCAGATGGAATGGAATCTGAGGACGAAACAAAACAGCTCCCGTCCACGGTCCTAGAGACAGCGACCGACATTTTGCAAATCCGGCAGCGCGCGGAGCAGGAGATTCGTCGGACCCAGGAAGTCCTCGAACTGCGCACGAGAAAGCTTGCTCAGGCGCTCGTGATCATGCGCGCGACGCTGGAATCGACCACGGATGCGATCCTGGTGACCGACGAGAATGTCAATGTCACCGAATACAACGAGAAGTATATCGATATGTGGAAGATCAGGCGGGAACTCCTGGAGGGCGGCATGGCACGCGAGGTGCGGGAACTCACGAGCCAGAATTTTGCTGATCCGCAAGGGTTTATCGCTCGCATCGAGGAAATTGCCGCCTCCGATCAGGAGAGCTTCGACCTGCTAGAGCTGAAGGACGGGCGAATTCTCGAGCGCTATTCCAAAGTTCTGACCGTTGAAGGACAAAGCGCGGGCCGCGTCTGGAGCTTCCGCGACGTGACCGAGCGCCATTTGGCAGAAGGCGCTTCTCGCTGGCTGGCGGCCATCGTCGCCTCGTCCGATGATGCGATCATCGGAAAGAATTTGAAGAGTATCATCACCAGTTGGAATTTCGGGGCGGAGCGCATCTTCGGATACACTGCCGACGAAATGATCGGCACATCGATCATGCGATTAATTCCGCCTGATCGCCGAGAAGAGGAATTGGAGATCCTTTCCCGCATCCGGCGCGGCGAGCGATTCGATCATTTCGAAACCATTCGTCTCGCGAAGGACGGGCGGCAACTCAACGTCTCGATAACGGTATCTCCGATCAAGGATTCCACCGGCCATGTGGTTGGCGCGTCCAAGGTGGCTCGAGACATTACCGAGCGAAAGAAGACGGAAGAGGCACTTAAAAAAGCGGCGGAGGAAGCCGAGGCGGCTAACCGCGAGCGGCTGCAACTCCTCGACCGCGAGCGGCAGGCCCGTTTGCAGGCCGAGCGAGCGAACCGCTCAAGGACGAGTTTCTGGCGACGCTCAGCCACGAGCTGCGCACGCCGTTGAATGCCGTGCTGGGTTGGTCTAAGATCCTTCGACTCGCAAAGCTTGAGGGTGAGGAACTCAAGCAGGGGCTCGACACCATCGAACGAAATGCGCGTGTTCAGGCCCAGATTATTGATGACCTGCTCGATATGAGCCGAATCATCTCGGGCAAGGTTCGCTTGGATGTGCAGCGGGTCGACCTTCCCGCTGTCCTGAACGAGTCAATCGAGACGCTACGCGCCACGGCGGAGGCGAAAGGTGTTCGTCTGCAGGCCGTGGTGGATCCCTTTGCCGGACCGATCTCCGGAGATCCGAGTCGCCTGCAACAGATTTTCTGGAACCTCCTTAACAACGCCATCAAGTTCACTCCCAAAGGCGGAAAGGTCCGGGTGGTGCTCGAACGTGTCAACTCACACGTGGAAGTCAGCGTCATTGATACCGGTGAAGGCATTGCACCCGAGTTCCTGCCTTATATTTTCGACCGGTTTCAACAGGGGGATGCGTCGACAACTCGTCGACATGGTGGACTTGGGCTCGGACTGGCTATTGTCAAGCAGCTGGTCGGACTGCATGGCGGCGACGTCAGCGTCAAAAGCGGCGGGATCGGGCAAGGGGCGGCCTTTATGGTGCAGCTCCCGCTCATCGCCGTCTATTCTGAGCCGGACGAGGAACGTCGCCATCCCCGGGCTGCGCTCCGCGAGAACCAGCCTTTGCCAGAAGTATCCCTCGACAATGTTCACGTTCTGGTGGTCGACGATGAGATCGATGCACGGGAGCTCGTGAAGAGGCTGCTGGAAATGGCTGGAGCAACGGTTTCGATGGCGGGCTCTGCGTCAGAAGCGATGGAGCGTATCCTTGCGGGACGGCCGGATGTGCTTGTTTGCGACATCGGGATGCCGGGAGAAGACGGCTATTCGCTCATCCGTCGGCTGCGAGGCCTCGAGGAGAAACAAGAGAGTGCCTTGCCCGCGGTCGCGGTGACCGCATATGCGCGTTCGGAGGATCGCACGAAAGCTTTCCGTTCAGGTTTTCAGAATTATCTGGCGAAGCCCGTGGAACCAGCGGAGCTCCTAGCTGTAGTAAGCAGCCTGGCAGGTCGCAAGTTCAGAACTCCGCCCGACGGAGATTAGCAGCCTCGTGCACCGTCTCCTAAATCCCAAGGGATTTAGGAGACGGTGCACTACCCTATTTTGGGCTCTCTAAATCTGCGGAGGATACCGTTTTGCGCACGCCTGCCAATGCATCTCCAATCGCCAAAGATAAAACCTTCCACTGTTGGGGCGGGCAATCTTTGAACAACTCATGAATCGTTCCTATGTGAGATCGGAACTGCTCCAGGTACCACTCCGGGTCAGGCATTTCCGAGAGTTCAGTGCGGTTGGCAGCTGGATCGGGCATTTGTGCAAGTTTCATCCCAAAGCTTCTACTATAAAAAAAACCAGGTGATCAAAAGCGTCAGAGCGATCAAAGCGACCGAAATAATTTCCAGATTGAATCTACGCATTCGCCTCTGGTACACCTGCGCCCAACTGAGCTCTTGGTGCCTCACTGGCTGTCCCATCATGTCGACCAATTCGATTCTCATTCGTGAGAAAGTCTCGGCCTGCTTGATCAGGTTTTCCCATACTTTTTTCGACGGGCTTACCTTGCCTCTAGGTATGCCATAGGATGGTCGGTATCGTCACCGGCCGGAGAACCCTTGGGGCGCGACTCATCGTTAATCTAAATTCCAAATTTGAGGAGTCGTCCTCGTACTCGTCGTCGTGCTCGTCCTCGAGAATCCCAATCGTTTTTCGCAATCAGACTAACAGAACAAATTAGTTGCAGGACATCGGTCTCTTTTCGGTCACGGAATCCCAATGCACCGAGGACGAGCTCGAGGACGAGGACGACGACGAGGACGATTCCAAATTTCGCGATTTGGGGTTAATCATGCCATCTCCCGCCTACGCCTTAAAAGGCTTTGATTAATTTCAACTATAATGTTGATTATTTTGATAAATCTTAGCAGCATCCAGAGAGATATCCCGTTTGATGCCTTGCCTTTATGCCGTGTGGAAGCGCGCCAAACGCATCATCCTTTGATTGCCGACTTTAAAGAAAAAGGAACCCCAACATCCGTAGACCAATATGAGCATCGCCCTGCTCACAGTTATAGTTCTCTTGGTCGGGGTAGTGTCGTATATCCTGTTTAAACCATTGATCGGACCGGTCCGC
>DASZGG010000059.1:0-12945 GCA_035939025.1 Chthoniobacterales bacterium
GGAGCGGAAACAGGATTGAACAGAGCCAGTTCAGCGGAAATGGCAGACTGGCGCCCAGGGCCGACATCGTGTGCAACAGCGTCTCTCCAGCGTACATATTTCCAAACAACCGGAATGAGAGCGAAACAGGGCGGATGGCGATGGAGATCACCTCGATGACCCCGACAAAAGCGAAGAGCGGCAACAAAGCGACCCAGAGAAACCCTTTCAGACCGCCCTTCGGCGCGAACATGTGCTTCAGAAACCCGATCACCCCGACCTCCTGAATGGTCCAGACCAGCCACCAGGCCATGAAGAAAAGAGCCATGCCCAGCGTCATGTTGAGGTCGGCGTTCGCCGGCCGCAACAGAGGTTGAATCACATCTGTCCCCGTTCTAATCCAAATCGTGCCGACCCCCGGTATCAATCCAAACCAGTTCGCGGTAAGGATAAAAATAAATTGGGTCGCAATCAGGGGAAAAACCTTGGGAATCATATGTTTACCCACGATCCCCTCGAAGGTGATGTAAAGGGTCTCGACCAGCGCCTCAAACAGATTCTGGATACGGTCGGGCATCAAGGTCATTTTCGCAGTCGAGCGGCGCGCCCATATCACCACTAGTACAGTCACAATGATCGTGACCAACACCGAGTTCGTAAACCAGGGAATGCTCGGGAACAGGGGATTAGCCGTAACCGTTGGTGATTCCGCGGCCAGTAGATATGTCAGTTCCATAGGCATATCGCCCTACAGGCATAAGGACACTTCTCCCCCGCTCAAGCGAAAGGGAGCAAGCCGACCGAAGGACTAGAGGGTGAACCCCTTATACAAGCAACGCATATTGCGACATGCAAGTTGATTTGTGAAATTTTTCACAAAGTCAGGCCGCTGCGCGGTGTTTTGAGTTTTGAGTTTTGAGTGTTGCGGGCCCCAAGCCAAGTGAATCGATCGATCACAAACAGGCACGCAAAACCCAAAACTCAAAACCCAAAACTACCTTGCGCCCCCTGAACAGGTCGCGTATCGGCTCAAAGTGGACCGGCAGTTGGGCTATCTCTTCGAGCGATTCCCGGCATTTACCCAGACGTTTTGTGCCCGTGAACTCTCCGAACTCTACCGCCAAGGGACTACACCGCCGGTCTTTTCCATCCGGCGCCCTGCCGAAGACCGGCCGTCGAACATCGCGCTAGAAGATATTCTCGTCTATTACCTTCCCGACACGAACGGCCTGGAATTCAAAATCAGGACGAAGCTCATCTCTCCTCGACTCAGAGATCTCTGGTCAGGTTCCGGCGACATCAGGGACAAGGGGCGATTTCGTGAAGCAGTGTATCTGGGATCCAAGTTGAGGAAGGCACAAGTGTCGCATTTACATGTCCATTTCGCCGGTTTGGCTTCACGAACCGCTTGGTGGATAAAGCGTCTTTTCGGCATCACCTACAGTTTCACCGGGCATGCCAACGACATATTCTGTCCTAAGCCCGACCAACGTGTCACTCTCAGCGATCTCGTCAGCGAAGCTTTGTTCATTGTGACCGTCAGTGATTTCAGCGCGAGTTGGCTCCGTCGGGGCTTTCCCGAAGCTGCGGACAAAGTCTATCGAGTCTACAACGGCTTGGACTTATCAATTTTTAAGCCGGCGTCTCCAGGAGCTAAACCGGTGCGACTGCTGTCCATTGGCCGCCTTATTGAAAAGAAAGGATTCGCATTTTTGGTCGAAGCCTGCCATCTGCTTCACTCCTCCGGCATCGACTTTGTGTGCGAGATCGTCGGCGAGGGACCGGAGCGAAGTCGCCTGGAGGAATTGATAAAAGGTTATCAACTGTCGGATAAGATTCGACTAACGGGTTCGATGCCTCAAACCGATATCGTGGACCTCCTGGCGCGGAGTTCCATCTTTGTCTTTCCTGCAATCCACGATAGTTCCGGCGATAGCGACAATCTGCCAACGGTTCTAATTGAAGCCCTGGCAAGCAATCTGCCCGTTATCGCAACGGGAATCGCGGGGATTCCGGAAATTGTTCAGCACAACGAAAATGGCATCCTGGTCCAGGAGAAGGATGCGGCTCAATTGGCAAACGCTATCCGGGTTCTGGCCTCCAATCAGGGTTTGCTTGAACAATTCGGAAGCATCTCGCGGGAGATTGCTGCTGAAAAATTTTCTCTCCCGAACACGGTCGGCGAATTAAAGAGCCTATTCAGTCGATTTAATCTCGTGCATCAAGTCTGATCGGTCACCGCTCGGCCGCCGGCGCAGGTAGGGACGCGCTCCCGCTTGATCCGCGTCAGCGCGTCCGATGGTCGTGTCCGCTGTACCGCCTCCGATGGTCGATGCACTCCGGCGCGTCCGGCGTCGCAGGTCCGGAACACCCGTCTGCGGACGTGCTGCGCCGGACGCGCCGGACCGTGTATACGATCAGAGGCGCTGCACCGGGTGTTAACCTTCGGACGTCTTACCGCGGATCGCGCGGGAGCGCGTCCCTACCATCGCCTTCGCCTCCAAAAGGCGGCGGAATTTTCCGGCGTAGCCGGTGAGTTCCGCTGCCACAACCGTGAATCGCTTCTTTCCGTCTTTACAACTGGACTGTTATCGAATCTGAGATAGTGACGATGAATGCGCTGATCTTGGCGGCAGGTTACGCGACTCGGCTGTATCCCTTGACACTGAACAAGGCAAAGCCTCTTTTGGAGGTGGCGGGCAAACCAATCATTGAATGGGTCGTGGAACAATTGGCAGCCATTCCAGCGCTTCAGTCTGTTTACGTGGTGACCAACGAGAAGTTCGCTTCTGACATTGCAGCATGGACCCAGACCTACCGATCAACGCACGACAAACCCGATTTCACTGTCGTCAACGACGGTTCCACCTCCGACGCGGATAAGCGCGGAGCGATAGGTGACATCCATTTTGTTCTTCGCACCAAGAATATCTACAAAAACGATCTTCTGGTCGTTGCCGGTGATAACCTTTTCAGCGAACCGCTTAACGACTTCGCAGAATTTTCCGAAGAACATCCGGCCACGCTTGGTGTCTACGACGTAAAAAGCCTCGACCAGGCAAAGAAATACAATCAATTGACCACAAACCCAGTCGGTATCTTGACTCATTTCGAAGAGAAACCCCTAGATCCAGCGAGTACGATTTGCGGAATCGCTCTTTACTACTTTACGCCCGAAGCTCTTCATTTGCTTGATTTATACCTACAGGAAGGGAACAACCCGGACCAACCAGGCCGTTTTGTCCAATGGCTGTACAAGAAGCTGGATGTGTTTACTTTCCCGATCCGAGGCCTTTGGTACGACATCGGAAGTCACGAGACGCTGAGAGAAGCTAACGTTCTCTTTGGAAATCTTTGACGGAGCCGGGCACGCCTCGGACGGAACCTCGTCTTGGCGCGGTAGGTCTCCGTCCGAGCCGCGCCCGGCTCCGTCAAAGATTTCCCAGGCAATTTGTGGTTGATTTCCTCGAGAGTCGTTCTTTAATCCCTAGCTATGTCTAACGAAAGCAAAGCAAAAAGCGCATTCATGAAGCCGGTCCAGCCGGATGATGCGCTTGCGAAGATTGTTGGTGCGAGTCCTATCCCGAGGACCGAACTCACCAAAAAGCTTTGGGAATACATCAAGAAGAATAACCTTCAGGACAAAAAACTCATCAAAGCGGATGCAGCTCTTGAGGCTGTTTTTAATGGGAAGAAAGAAGTTGACATGTTCGAACTCACGCGATTGGTGAACACCCATATCGTAAAATAGGACTCTGCCAGCGGACCTTGGCCTCGACCTGGAGATCGCTCACTACACCAGGTATGCTGGTCAAGCTAAGTCGTGGCCTCATTAACCAAAAAACTTACGGTGGCGATCGCATTCCTGATCGGACTAGCGATAGCTTCCTATTTTTTTCCAGTTGTTCCCGCCCTGCGAAATCTCTGCGGCTGGGTGGGCGGTCTTGGTCCTTTGGGCATCTTCCTGGTCGCCCTCTTTCTGGGTATCGGATCGCTATTCTTCCTCCCGGCCAGTCCGTTTATTATAACTGGATCGGCGGTTTTTGGGTTTCCGCTCGGCCTTGTGGGTGCGCTTACTGGCGTCGCTCTGGGGGCCGCCGGTGGTTTCTGTTTGTCGCGCTGGTTCTTGCGCAAAGAGGTCTCTGCGCACTTCAGAAAGCATGCGACCTTCCGCGCTATAGATTTGGCGATTGAAAAGGAGGGATGGAAAATCGTAATTCTGCTTCGCCTCTGCCCTATTCCATTCGGATTGGCCAATTATCTCTATGGCCTGACCGCGGTTCGTTTTCGACCGTACTTGATCGCGACGATGCTGGGGGGATTGCCAAGTACCTTGCTGTTTTGCCAGCTCGGTAGTGAGGGGAAAGCCGGGTTGGACGCCCTTTCCTCTGGGCACCTCGGTCGCAGCACCGGCGAACTTGTGGTCCTTGGCCTCAGCATGGTGGCCACCGTTTTCGCAATTGTTTTGATACCCCTCTTTGCCCGCAGGGCTGTCGCCAAATACACGCAGGTCTCGCTCCCTTCGTCGGCATCCTTGTAAGCGAAAGCTCCAGCTTTTGCCCGCCGTAAGCGAAAGCTCCAGCTTTTGCCCCGCGTAAGCGAAAGCTCCAGCTTTTGCCCGCCGTAACCGAAAGCTCCAGCTTTTGCTCGCCATAACCGAAAGCTCCAGCTTTTGCTCTGTGACCCTCCCTTCGCGTGGCTCGGTAGGGTTGCGCTCCCGCGCGACCGGCGTTGCACGTCTGGAAAACTCTTTTTCTGATTGCGCCCCGCAACTCTTTGTCGTGAATTTTCTTTTTGTTCACGTTCTGTCGACGTGCAACGCCGGACGCGGGGGAGCGCATCCCTACCGCGCCACTAAACTAAAACTCGTACTCCTTTCCCGGCTCAGGGATTACCACCTGAGTTCCGGGCATTTCCTGCGCAATTTTTGCCTGAAACCAACTAACAGCCGGCGGATCCCCATGCACTAAGATCACAACCCGGGGTAACAACTTCCGAATATAGTCGAAAAGGAGCTCACGCGGCGCGTGCGCACTAAAGTCAAATTCACGAACCTGACAGGCAAGCTTCTGGCTCGGGAGCGCCTCGTCGAGTTGAACCAAATCACCAGGCTGGGCCGCTTTCAAACGGCCGCCCGGGGAGTCGGGATCGGCATAGCCCACGAAAAAGACCGACTGTTTGGCATCGGAAAGGAAGCGCTCGGCGAGCTGGTTAGATAATGTCTTTTCTGTCATCATGCCGCTGGAGAGAGCGTAAATCCGTCTGCGCCTGATCTGCGTTGTTTGAATATCTCGACTGCTCAGCACGTGCGGCCCGATCGAATCCAGAATTTGCAGCCCCGCGTAATGCCTTTGCCCAAGAGAAGCCAACTGATCATGCAATATCGTGATTTTCGTGCTCAAACCACCGATGTAAATCGGGACATCCTTCAGTTCGCCTTGGCGCTTAAACAGATGCAGCATTGTCAGAATTTCCTGGGTCTTCCCAAGCGCGAAAACCGGCACCAGGACCGAACCACCTTTATCAAAAGCCTCTTCGATGGCCGCCAGAAATCGGCGCTCCTCGTTTTGCCGAGAATAGGCCGAACCAAGGGCTCGATCCCCGCGCGTTGTCTCGATGATGAGAACGTCTACATCACCTTCCGGAAAATCAGCGCTCCGCATCAGAGTCTGGTCCAGGAAGTTCACATCACCGGTGTAAAAAATCTTTTTCCCCTCCGCCCGGAAGAGAATGCCTGCTGATCCGAGGATGTGGCCCGACTCATAGGTCTCAAAAGTGAGCTCGTGATCGGGTTTTGGTACGCGCTCTCCTTCGACCGTCCAATACTGGCCAAACCCTACGCTCTGCCAAAGCTCAGAGGCCCGGTCCGCCTCGCGATGAGTAAAAAGAGGGTAGGTTCGAATCCCAAGCTCATCCCGCTGACGCGCCATTACATTGACGGAATTATGTAACATGATATCTGACAGCTTTGCCGTGGCGTGTGTCATGAAAACTCTTGCTTGCGGTTGCCGGCGCATCAGCACCGGTAGAGAACCGATATGATCCTGGTGAGCGTGCGAGATTACGATCGCATCCAGCGAACCATCCCCAACTAGTTTATACAACGGAAGTGCCGCATCGCCCTCTTGCTTTGGATGCAATCCTGCGTCGAGCACTACTTTTTTGCCATCCAGCTCCAGAAAGTAGGAATTGGCACCGATCTCCGTTTGCCGGGTCAAGTTTATAAATCGCATTCTCTTCTCTGTCAGAGTCTAAATTCGCTGAAACCTGGTATTTGACGCCACGTCTCCAAATCTAGTTAATTCGGACCGGAAACCAAATTCTACGTGTTAAGGTTTTAAAATGCTGTCTCCGCTCGCACCCAGTCGGTGGAATTTCGATGCCGCTGCCCATCTTACCGTACGCGCCGGTTTCGGCGGGCGTCCCGATGAAATTCAGAAAATTCAGGCCCTCGGACTGGAAAGAGCAGTCGACATGTTGGTCGAGGCGACGCCGGACCACTATCCACCACCCGCGTGGGCTGATCCACACGATCAGGACGAGTTGCGACTACAAGTTCAGGAAGCTCTCACCCCTGAACAAAAGCAGTTGGCACAAAAACTCCTGAACGAGCAATTCAGAAACGAGATGAAAGATCTTACTCGTTGGTGGATTACTCGAATGGTCAACACGCCGTCCCCTTTCATTGAAAAGATGACGCTGTTCTGGCACGGCCATTTTGCTACCAGCGGCCTGAAAGTGAGACCGGCATTCAAAATGTGGCTTCAGAACGAAACACTCCGAAGGAATGCGTTGGGCAATTTTAGCACTCTCGTGAAGTCAATTTCGCGCGATCCTGCGATGATGGTCTGGTTGGATGTTGCGCAGAGTAAAAAAGAAAATCCAAACGAGAATTTTGCCCGCGAAATCATGGAACTTTTCACTCTTGGCGAAGGTCACTATACCGAGTCCGACGTCAAAGAAGCAGCCCGAGCTTTTACTGGGTACAGAATCAACGGACCGGATCAATCGTTTAAGTTTGCCCAACAGCAGTTCGATTCCGGACTGAAGAACTTCATGGGAAAAACCGGTCCTTGGAACGGTGATCAAATTGTCGATATCATCGTCTCTCAGCCGCAGTGTGCGCGCCTCATTGGAGCCAAGATCTGGAAATTCTTTGCCTACGACGTTCCGGAACCGAACCTGGTCGACGCACTCGCAAGTGAATTGCGGAACGGCCGCTACGAACTTCGTCCGTTTTTGAAACATTTGTTCTCGTCCGAAGAATTTTACAGCTCCCAAAGCCGCGATTCGCAAATTAAGAGCCCGGTTCAGCTCTTGGTGCAAGCTCTGCGGACGCTGCCGATTCCGTTGCCGGACTCGAGTGTACTCGAGTTCGCCCTTCGTCAGATGGGGCAGGTCCCTTTTTTCCCTCCTAACGTTAAAGGATGGGACGGCGGCAAGAGTTGGATCAACACTGCGACCCTTACCTTCCGCTATAAGCTTGCCCGCCAGTTAGTCGAAGGCGTCGACCCCCAGGAAATTGGGATGCCGAAACCGCCGGCCATGGAGATGACTGCACCACGACCCACTATGACGCCACCTTTGTTAGTCGCCCAAATCGTCTCCGCGGAAGATCGACAACAACCGGATACCCTGGTTGAAAAGCTTTTCGTTCGGACGTTCCAATGCAATCCACGGATCGAACTGATGAACAAATTCGGAGACTTCATGTCGACCCGCAAGGTGCCGCTGGATGATAACGCAATTCGGGATCTGCTGGTATTGATGATGACCACCCCAAACTACCAAGTAACCTAGTAAATAAGTGACCTAATAAATTATGGAGCAGGATATAGATGTACTAACCAGAAGAGCCTTCTTGCGTACCTCCCTTCTGGGTGCTGCTTTGAGTTGGACTATACCCGTTTTTCTTGAGCGAACCTTTATAACCCTGAATGCTCAGGCCGCCGATTCTTCGATTCAGACGATAACCGGAAAGGATCATCCAATCCTTGTCGTCCTCCAATTGGCGGGAGGAAACGATGGGCTCAATACGATTATACCTTTTGAAGATGATCTTTATTTTAGGGCGCGCCCGACCCTCGGGATCCCCAAGGGACAGGTCGTTGCCCTCGATAATTTTGTTGGATTAAATCCAAGTCTCGCTCCGTTAAAGGGCCTTTATGACAACGGAAATCTCGCAATAATCCAGGGCGTCGGTTATCCGAACCCAAATCGTTCCCACTTCAGATCGACCGAAATTTGGCAGACTGCATCTGACCCGCAGCAAACCCTCACAAAAGGATGGATAGGCCGGTACTTCGACAATTGTTGCAATGGCGCAGACCCGACCGTCGGCGTGGTCCTCGGTGAACAATTGCCTCAAGCCTTTAGCGCGGCCAATCCAACAGGCGTCGCGATCGGAAGGCCAGGGAATCTCGGATTCGATCGGGAAAACGATCCAGACGAAGCGCGTTTATTCTCGGAATTGAACGGCATGGAGCCCGGCTCCATGTCAGGCGACTCTATCGGAACTTTGTCAGGACCAAACAAATCCGGCATGTCAGCACTTGAGTACTTACAACGCACTGCCCTCGACGCCCAGGTTAGTACCGACAAAATCAAACAAGTACTAAGAGGGACCAAGAACGAAGCCGCCTATCCGAAAAATCAATTAGGTAGTTCTCTATCGTTGATCTCACGCCTCATCGCCGGCGGCCTTCCCACTCGGGTTTATTACGCCAGCCAGGGCGGTTACGATACACATGCCGGACAGATTAACACTCACAAGCGCTTGTTGAACGACTTAGCCACTTCTCTCGCCGCCTTCTGTGACGACTTAAAAGCAAAAGGTATCTTCGATCGAGTGATCGTCATGACTTTTAGCGAGTTCGGCCGCCGCGTTCACGAAAATGCTAATGGTGGCACAGATCACGGCACCGCCGCTCCAATGTTCGTTTGCGGCGGCGGCGTTAAGCCGGGCTTATACGGTAAACAACCAACCCTCGGCAGCCTGGATGCAGGAGACCTTGTGTATAGCGTTGATTTCCGGTCCGTCTATTCAACGATTCTGTCCCATTGGCTGAAGGCCCCCGCAGCGCAAATTCTCGGCCGCGATTTTCCAAAGCTGAGTTTTGTTTGAACGCGGCAGAGACTCACACAGAGGTCACGAAGGTCAGAAAAAAGGTCACCAAAGGTTTTAATTTAAGGACATTCTCCGGACCGAGCGATTTCTAATTCCACCCAATTTCTTAAATCCCTAAAACCTTCGTGACCGTTTCTCTGACCTTCGTGACCTCTGTGTGAGTCGCCTTCTCAATGCGTGCTGCCTGCCAGACCTGGCGCGTCCCCCTGGTAACCAGTCAACTCCATGTAACCGACTCCATCCACCTGCTTCGCTCCGCGCCACCCCTTGAGCCGGATGCAACCTTCCCAGTAGACTACCGATAGGTCCAGTTCCTGATTCATTACGGGCGGCGCTACTTCCAGTTTAAGGTTCAGTTTTGGAATGCTCAGTCTCCACTCGATCGGATAGGTCGCTTTGCTTGCGGGACTCTCCCAGAACTTCTCAGGTATCAATTGAAAATCATTAATTGCCAGATCGGTAGTTGCGCCATCCGCCGCAATCCACTTCCCACTGGAATGCGAATCGAAGCCGCCGTTTTTGAGACGCATTTGGTAGAGCATAATATCACTACCGTCGGATAATTGGATGGCAAACCAATTCCAACCTGCTTGTTCCGGCGCGAGTTGGTTCGTGGCCCATTCCCGATCAAACCAGGAACTACCTTCAACCAGATAACTTTCGTCGCCGATTTTGATCGTTCCAGAGGTTTTCAATCGCGTAATCGAGTAATAGTAGGACGCATGGCCTTCACCGTCAGCCTTTTGACTCAGCCCATCTTCGCCCTGCAGCACCGCAGGCTTTTCGGGTGTTAGATTCAGTTCGACGGCGTAACCTTTAGTCGCCGCCCTTAGCCGAAAATCGCCGGCAAAATCTAATTCCCAGTTGTCAATCCACGCCAACCTTTTGCCGTCTCCGAAACCAGCCTCACCAAATGCGCCACGGCTGACCCGGCTGTCAAAATAGAACTTGCCTGAACTGACATCCGTAACAGCGAAGTGAGCGAATTTCACGTCGTTCATCACAAATCTCGAGGTGACGGGTTCGCGGTTGCGCGGCGGTCTGTAACCATGCCTGAAGAATGTGACCTGGTAACCAAACGCTCGACCATCGGTCGTTTTCAGGTTTCCGGTAAAATACCACCATTCGGTGCGGAATTGGTAATGAGGAAAATGATCTCGCGGAAAGACTATTCGATAACCTGGGACAGCGACGGCCCATCCCTGATCGTTCGTATTCTCGGCCAAAACTGTTGCCACGACCAGGAACGCGGCAAGAGAGCAGCAGACAACTTTATTCATGCGTCCATCCTGATGGAGTCGATTATATTCCCTCGCGAAGCCTGATTCGCGGGCAAGTATCCGGCCGCCGCAGCCGCAATCAAGAGCCAAATAGGTGTCACTAGAATTTGGGCCCAGGGAATCTGAAGGGGAATGGTCCAACCGAAAAACGCCTTGTTGATCACTTCAGTTAAAACGATCGAAAGTACGCCGCCCGTGGCAACACCAAGGAGGAGGGCTGCGACTCCCACGAGGAGTGACTCCCAGATAATCAGTCCGCAAATCTGTCGCCTTGAAACGCCTACCGCCTGCATCGCCCCAATCTCGCGTTCCCGTTCCTTGACCAGCACAGTTAAATTGAGCGCTATGCCTATCACCGCGACGAGCACAGCGATGACTCGAAGCACCTGCGTCACAGCAAAGGTCTGGTTGAACAGGTCCACCACGACCTTACGCAGTGCCCGGTTCGAGTAGAATGAATAATCCCGGGCGTTCGGATATCCGGCGCGAAGAGACTCAATAGTTTGTTCGACGTTTGTTCCCGGTTGCAAATAGAGCGCGACAGAATTGACCCGAGAATCATGCCAAAATCTTTCAAAGTTGGACCGTTGCATCAACATCTGGCCCGCATCCCGGGTGTAATCATAGAACACGCCGGCTACCTGGAACGTGTGCATTCCCGCCGGCGTGGCGATTGTTACCATGTCTCCACGGTTTAACTTCAGACGGCGCGAGAGAGGTTCTGATATTGTGACCTTATCCGGCCGGCGGAAAGCCTGGTATTTCTCTGTGCTATTCCCACCGAGAAATTCGGGGATATTGCGATTTGTTCCAATGATGACCCCAAGAGAAACCCGATCACCGTTGACGGATACAGTGAGGTCTCGGTAGGTATCGATCATCTCGACCTCAGGTCGGGATCGCAAAAAAGTTAAAAGTTCTTCCGGGATAAAATTCTCAAATCCAACAAGCTGATTTGCGGTTGGAGCGACAAATATATCCGCCACGAGTCGCCGTTCTACCCAACGATCTACGGTTTTGCGGAAAGAGTAAATCATGATTGAAATGCTGACGAGCATTGCCAAAGCAGACCCCAGTGCCGCTACCGTGATCGCGTGCCGGTAAAGTGATCGGACTAGGTTCCGAGAGGCAAGTCGCGGGAGGAGCAGGTAACGAGAGATTCGCCCGATCCAGATGCCGCACTGATAGGTCACGTGCGGAGCAAGGAAACAAAACCCTATCAATGTGAAGAATGCAGATGCAAATCCTGCTCGGGGATGGCCGAACAGGGCGAGCTCGCCAGCGCCTAGCGCCAAGAGCAGAGTCCCTCCACTCAACAGCACCCAAAGCAGACGAGGTCTTTGACTCCGTTCAATCAGAACTCCCATGTTCAAGGCCTGGAGCGGCGGCAGGTTGGCACCGGCATTTGCAGGGATAAATGCGCCAACAAGTACCGAGCTCATACCCAACAGCAGCACCAACGGGATCTGCCAAAGAGGCAGGTAGAAATGGTCGATGCTAACGAGCACGTATAGGTTAGTAACAGTCTTTGAAACCGCACTCACAAGCAAGTTTGCCAAGAGCACTCCTCCGACACAACCGATGACGCTCCCAATTGCTCCGTAGAGCATTGCCTCCCCGAGAAAGAGCCACCGAACCTTTGCCCGGCTGGCACCGAGCGCTCTCAGGATCCCAATTTCGCTTCGCCTCCGCACCACCGAAGCGGCAACCGTATTATAGATGAGAAAAGCGCCAACCAATAGCGACACCATGCTCAGCGCCGTAAGGTTCAGCTGAAACCCGGCTAACATTTTCTCAACCTGATTACCGCGTTGCTCGGGTTCTTCTACGACCACATCCGCCGGAACCAGACGTCGTATGCGCTCACCCACGGGCCCGGCATTTCCCGGATCGCGGATACGAAATAACACGCAGGTCAATTTCCCCTGCATTCCAAGTAATTCCTGCGCCCAACCGATGTCCATCGCCGCAAAGCGGGAGTCACCGTCCTTAGTTTCGAGGAGAAAGTTCAACTCAAGGTCGATCTCCCGCTCACCGATTTTAATTCGGATCGAGTCCCCGCGTTTCAACTTATGCAAGTCGGCAAAACTCTTGGTAACTGCGATAGACTTCGGGTTGCCGAACCATGCAGCGGCGTCAAATGATTCCTGGGTCGATTTGCTAACCTTAAAGTTTTCGAATTCTGAGTTCGTGAACGGATCAATACCCAATATGTGGAGGTATTCGCCCGGGTAGCCCGGCAATGTCACAAGACCTTCTACTAATGGAGTCGCAGCCGTGACGCCGGTTACTTTTTGCAGGCTTGGGAACAAGTCATCATCAAACCTACCTCGAACCTCGAGGTTTGCGCGCCCGGCCACCACGTCAACACCTGCCCGAAATGCCGCAGTTGCACTCCGATTGGCAATCTGGATGGCCAAATAGACCGCTACCCCAAGAGCGACGCTCACGACGTTGATCACGGCCAGGGTTTTGTGCCTGAGCGCGTAGCGTGCGACGTGCTGGATAAAAAATCTCACCTTTAGGATTAGTGTAGCATAGGCTTCCAGCCTGTATCTG
>DASZGG010000060.1:0-5416 GCA_035939025.1 Chthoniobacterales bacterium
TTTTTTCGGTTTACTGGGAGCGGTTTCGAACTAAGATGCGCGACATTAGAGTTAGTAAACTAATAACCAGGATGAGCGGAAAGATGGAAGGCGAAGACAAATCGAAAAAGGTCGCGAAAGAAAAGCGAAGCGTGAAGAAGACGAGAGCTGTGGCACTGCCTAGCGAAGAGACAGCGGCTGTGGCCCAACCGAAGAAGACGCCTGTGCGAAAGAGTGCCAGCACTGGAGCCGCGAAGCGTTCGGTTCCCTCCAAGGGAACAAAGGAACCCAGCTACGAGCAGATTCAGCTCCGCGCCTACTTTATCGGCGAGCGACGCAAGAGCTTGGGTATACGGGGAGATGAGACCTCTGACTGGGTGCAGGCCGAGCGCGAATTGCAAGAAGAGCTGGCGACCAAATAGCTTGTTCTCACGGTAGTTGACACTACGCCGAGCGCTGTCGTAGAAGGAGGATTCGAGGTCCTCGGGCCACTTGGGCCTTCGTCGTTGAGATGCGACACAAGCGTAAGCGAAGGCTCCAGCCTTTGCCCTTCGAGGTGCGACTGAAGCGTAAGCGAAGGCTCCAGCCTTTGCCCTTCGAGGTGCGCCTTGTCTGGCAAAGGCTGGAGCCTTCGCTTACGCCTGTGAACGATGCAGGCTCGGAATTCCGGCTCAACTCGAACTCTCCAACAGGCGCTCACCAGAAGAGTCCTCCCTGATGTGATACACTTTGCCGGCAGGCAGGGATTCAAGCCAATCCAAATGCGTCGTAGTAACCAGACGCTGGCCCCGAGACGGCAGAGCTGAAAATAGCCGGTTTCGCCGAGCCAGATCGAGTTCTCCAAAGACATCGTCCAGAAGCAGTAACGGCGGTTTTTTGAATTCCAATTCAAGAATCTTCGCCTGCGCCAATTTTATGGCGATGGCGGCGGTGCGCTGCTGGCCTTCAGAGGCGAACAAGTCGGCCGGCTGACTGCATAAGAAAAGTTGGAAATCATCGCGATGCGGACCGACGAGGGTCATCCTGAGCCTTGACTCTTCCTCCGCCGACTCGCGTAGGGCGCTCTCGAAATCGGCTGTCGCTCCCGGCCGATAGCGCAAACTCGATGTTTCATTGCGGTCGCTGACTGCACCAAGCGCTTCGACAACGTACGGCTCCAGGCGTTCCACTAAAAATGCGCGCAACGCCGTGAGTTGATGGCCCAAATGGAGCAGAGGTTTGCTGTATGCGTCCACTTCACGAGGGCGAGCGGGCATCATTTTCAAATAACGATTTCGCGAATGGAGAGCCTTTTCGTACGACCGAAGGATCTCGCGATAGTTTTTGAACAACTGGCTTCCGAAGAAATCGAGAAATCGTCTGCGCGCCTCGCCTGCACCCCGAATCAAGTCAATGTCGGAGTTGGCGAAATAGACCACTCTCGCGACGTCCAGGTAAGAATTCGAGCTCTTCTGTTCAACGGCATCCAGCGCGAGCTTCCGCCGGGTCCTGCTGTAATAAAACTGAAGATGATAGTTCGAGACGAAGCCGTCGGTCACGAGACCCTTTGCACCGAACCGGACCAACTGGACGAGCGAGCTGGTTTTCGGGGATTGAAGGCGGGTTAATACAGACACGGCCTCCAGAAGTGACGTTTTCCCCGAAGCGTTCCGGCCGACGATACAGGTCGACTCAGGGTGAAATTCTATTTCGAGATTCGAGAAACAACGAAAATCCCGGACAAACAATTTGCTTATCATTCAGAAATTTATTAACCCGGCACCAGTTGGGATGATAGCACGTACCATCCCAACTGGTGCCGGGTTAATAGATTTCTTCGAATATCCCTCCGCCAAGAAGTTTCTCTCCATCGTAAAGAGCACAAATCTGGCCGGGAGTAAGCGCGCGCTGTGGCTCACTGAATTCCAGCATGGCTGATCCCTCCTCGATCGCCTCAAATGCGACAGACGCAGCCTTTGCGCGGTACCGGGGCTTTGCCGCGAAATTCGCTGCTGCGGGCAGCATTTTATTCGTGACAGAGATACTCCCGATCCGGCAACGGCGGGCGTACAACCCCTCCGTGTCGAGGCGGTCGAATGCAACAATCAATTCGTTAGAATCAAGGCGTTTCTCCACGACCACATATGCCTCATGCGGTGTGTTTGAAGGTACACCAACGCCTCGTCGCTGACCCAGCGTATAGAGATGCAGCCCTTTGTGCTCACCGAGATGTTTGCCCTGCCGATTGCGAATCGGCCCGGGCTTATCCGGAACGAAAGCGCGCAGAAAATTGCTCATCCTTATATCGCCAATGAAGCAGATTCCCTGGCTATCCTTTTTACCTGCAGTGACCAGGCTGAATCCACGAGCTATCTGACGGACGTCGGCTTTGTGGAGCTCACCCACGGGAAATCGCGCGGCGGCGATTTGATGTTGTTGCAACAAAGCGAGAAAATAGGACTGATCCTTGCTCTTATCGACACCTTCCAATATGTCCCACGAGCCGTCCGCTCGCTGAACCCGGCGCGCGTAATGCCCGGTTGCTACCGAGTTGAAACCGGCCATTTTCGCCATCTCCAGGAATACGCCAAACTTCATGTCCCGGTTGCACATGGCATCAGGATTTGGCGTGATCCCAGTCTGATAGCCGTTTATGAGGTATTCGACGACTCTTGCTCGGTATTCGCGCATAAGGTTGACGACGCGGAACGGTATGCCCAAGGATTCGGCAACTTCTCGAGCGTCTTCAATGTCCTGCTGCCAGGGACAATCACCGATAAGGTTCTCCTCGTTGATCCAGTTCTTCATGTACGCTCCTTCGATCGGCAGACCTTGCCGGTGCAGCAGGAGCGCAGCAACGCTGCTATCGACCCCGCCGGACATCGCCACGAGAACGCGTTCTGAAGAATCAGACATTTTTACAGAATTGTTCGGAAATAGCCCGGTTTCAAATTCGGAATTCAGGTCAAATACAATCGTAAGCGAAAGGTCCAGCCCCTTTTTGCTCTTTTTATTATCGTCCTCGTCCTCGAACTCGTCCTCGTCCTCGATTTTGCTCCCGCAGATTGAAAGCGGTTTGGAATCGACAAAAACGCCATCGACAGAACCAACCGGCTGATAACGCTCCCGCCCTAGTCCAAAATCGAGGACGAGGACGAGGACGAGTTCGAGGACGAGGACGATTGGGAAGCAGCCAGACCCCCTGTCCGATCGCCATTACCGTTGGAAGACCGTTCGGCCACTGAACGCTCGCGACAATGTAAGCTCGTCAGCGGTCTCCAGGCCCGATCCGGCCGGTAACCCTTGGGCAATCCGCGTAATGATCACTCCTTCCCGAGTTAGCAAGTCCCCCAGATAACTCAGGGTCGCCTCGCCTTCCACATCAGCGCTCAGCGCAAAGATCACTTCGTGTGGACCCTCCTCTTGAACCCGCCGCAACAGCGCATCAATGCGGAGATCCTCGGGACCAACGTGATCAAGCGGTGACAATCGTCCACCAAGAGCATGATAAAGTCCGCGGAACGCACCAGTACGTTCGAGCGAAAGAATGTCGGTCGGTTGTTCTACCACACACAAGCTGCTCGAATCGCGCCCCTGATCGGCGCAGATTGCGCATTGATCGGCCTCGGAAAAGAACCCGCAACGCACGCAAGACCGAATACCCGAGACCGTTTTTGAAATCGCTTCCACAATTTCGTTCGGGCGAGCCTCTTTCTTCTGAACAATCCAAAGCGCAATGCGCTCAGCGCTTCGCGGTCCTATGCCGGGCATGCGGCGAAGCTGTCGAATCAACTCCTGGATTAAGGGCGGATAATCGATTCGCTGCATCGTTTAAAATCAAACTCCGAAAAACCGGCCGCAGGCTATATAGATTGTATAGAGTGCTCAGGCCCCTTTGCTTGCCGATAAAATTCGACGACCCGCTCACTGAGGAATTTGTCCGGATCATCGAGCGCAGAAACCGGCACCGTAAACTTCAAATTTGCGTCTCTGTCCCTCAAGAGCTTGAGCCCATAGGGATAATCCTTAAACAGGTGGTTGCAGAACTCCGTGACATTTGTTCCGGCTTCCCTCGCGCGCTCGACGATTTTTGCTATCGCGGCCTCCTGGATATCAAACTGCACACCATGCTTCTGAGAAAATACAGACGCAAATTGTCGCACCTTCTCTGCCTGATTGAGCTCTGCTTCCGCCTGGGCCCGTTCGAGAACTTTCTTCAACGTTCCTTCAGGATCCGTGACCAACTCAAGATCTATATCCAGCCTCCGAATACCCGATCCCGGCAGTTCGAATTTGAAATCTCGAAACAGCCGATCGCAGACGGTTATTAACCCACGCGCGCCGGTTTTTTCCTCCGCAGCCTGAACAGCGATTTCCCGGAGCGCTTCATCATGAAAGCGCACCTCGATACCGAACGCCTCGAATGCGCGGCTGTACTGCCGGATCACACTGCCCTCGGACGTTTTTAAGATTGCGAACAGATCTTCTGCGGACAATTCCCCACAAACAACCCGGATCGGCAATCGTCCGATGAACTCTGGTTCCAGTCCGTACTCAATGAAATCCCGGGTGGTCACCGCGCGTAGCACAACCGTGCCTTCCGCAGGAACGGGTGCATCGCCAAAGCCGATACTCGCCCGGCGTAAACGCCGCTCGACCTGTTCCTTCAGGCGATCGAATGCGCCACTGCAAATGAACAGAATGTGGCGCGTGTTGATCAATTCCTTCTTCGCCTTCCCCCGCCGCTGGAACTCCATTGCGGATTGGAGCTGAGATTGGAGATCCATCGGATTGCGCAGCGGAACCTCCGTTTCTTCCATCAATTTAAGCAGTGTGGTCTGAACTCCGCGCCCGCTGACATCGCGTCCGGTGAGATTCGAGCTAGTTGCGATCTTATCGATTTCATCGATGTAGATGATGCCATACTGGGCCAGCTCTACGTTACCGTCCCCCTTCTGCACCAAATCGCGGACGAGGTCTTCGACGTCGCCGCCAACGTAGCCAGTTTCGCTGAATTTCGTTGCATCGGCTTTCACGAACGGGACACCGATCAACTCGGCGATGTGCTTGACCAGATAAGTTTTTCCAACACCCGTTGGTCCAAGCAGCAAAACGTTCCCTTTAGTGTACTCAATCTGGCTTGCGGCTTCCGGATTTTCTTTTTCGAGCCGGTGAACACGATTGACGTGGTTGTAATGGTCGCAAACCGCAATCGCGAGTGTCTTCTTAGCCTCGTCCTGTTGAATGACGAAGCGATCGAGGTGGGCTTTGATCTGTTTCGGTGTTGCGTTGAATTGAAACGGATCGATCGATTCTTGCCGTTGTTCGGGCGGCTCGTCGGTTGCAGCCTGTTGGGTAAATGCGGAAACCGCGACGTGCTCGCCAAAATTCGCCTTCATGAACTCCTGGATCTTCTTTTGGAGTTCTTCTTGCGACGGGAATGGTGTTTCAGGCATTA
>DASZGG010000061.1:0-9494 GCA_035939025.1 Chthoniobacterales bacterium
CTTGATTGGTCATAATCCGGGCCCGTTCGCCGGAACGCTTTCTCCATCAGGAGGATTTCTCGGCGGCGAAAGGCCGGTAGAGAATACGGAAATCACCAACAACTATTACACGGAGGGGGACCAAAACCGTGACCGGCTTGACTCTAACGACACGCAAACCGACCAGGATCGCGCGGATCAAACTGCCTACACGGATCCAGATACCGATCGGGATTCAGTTCCGAGCGATGACTTAACCGCCGATGACACTGATTTTAGCAGCGATGACAGTGGAGGCGGCGACGATAGCTCGTACGTCTAGCCGAAATCGAGTGGCTGGTGGCGCGGTAGGGATGCGCTCCCGCGCGTCCGGCGTTGCACGTCTGGAAACCGCCGCAACCCCCTTATCCTCAATTCCCGCTTGTTTTTAAACTCTTCTCTCCAAAAGCAGCGGAATTCTCCGGCGTAGCCGGAGCGTTCCGCTGCCATAGCCTGCACCGCTCACAAATCTCTCAGGATTTGTGAGCGATGCAGGCTAGCCACTACTGAAGCGGACCGACTCCGATCTCACGTAGCTTGACTTGAATCCGTTCCTTATCCTTCGGATCGGATGCCAGTTGAAGCGCCTGCTGCAGCTTTGCTGCACCGGCTCTCCGGTCCCCTTTTTTCGCGATCACTTCGCCTTCGCCCGCGAGCGCTGTCGCATTCTTTGGATCTTTTGCCAAAACCTTCTCGTAGTCCGCCCGTGCTTCATCGTACTTGTTGAGTTTCAGATAAAGGTCAGCGCGCCGTAAGTAGAGATCTGTCTCATCGGGCTTTAGAACGATGAGATGCGTAAGATCTCCGATCGCGTTATCTGCGTCGCCTTGGCTCAGGTAAATGTATAGCCTGTCCGTGTAGTACGCCTCTTCGCTCGGCCGCAGCACAATGGCTTTGCTGAAGTCTTCCAGCGCTCCGCTCTTGTCCCCTTTTTTCAGGCGGGCAAATCCGCGTGCACTATAGAGCGAAGCATCGTCAGATTTCAGTCCGATTACCTTCGAGTAATCCGCTATCGCCGGATCAAATTGATCCTTCTCGTAATTGACCTGGGCGCGCAATTTCAAGAACTCGAAATCGTCCGGTTTCGTCTCGAGAATAGCGTTCAGGTCTGCTAGAGCTCTGTCTTTATCACCAGCATGCAAATACGCGAGGGCGCGAGCCGATAGAGATTCGAAATCTTTGGGGTTCAGCTCCAGTGCCTTACTATAGTCTGCGATTGCGTCATTCCACTTCTCCTGAGCTGCATTTGCCTCGCCGCGCGCTTTGTAACTCTGGGCATCGTTAGGATTCTTTTCGACGAGCTTCGTTAGATCATCTACGGCCTTCGCGTTCTGCTTTTGCGCCGCGTAGATATAAGCTCGATACCGAAGGGCCCGGTCATTGTCGGGCTGTATTTTCAGAACTGCGCCAAAGTCATCGAGAGCCTGATCCAGTTTCCCGAGTTGAACACATGCGTAACCCCGACTTAACTCCGTTGCGGGATCATCTTTCTCCAGCTTCAGTACATTATCGTAATCGGCGATCGCTTTGTCCCACTGCTTTGTCAGAGCAAAAAAGGCCGCGCGATTCCGGTAATAGATCGGCTTATCGGGAGCTAGTTCGATCGCTTTATCAAAATCGGCCTGCGCCTCTGTCTGCTTGCCTTCCTTGACGCTTTGTACCGCACGAGCAGTGTACTCTTCGGCGCTCAATTCTTCCGCATGGGTCAGACGAGGAGCGGCCACCCAGATGAGTGTTGAGACCAGGGCAAGACCGATGAACCTATTCATACTCATACCCAATCGCCAAAGGTACACGCCGAATCAAGGAAGGATAATTGTTTGTCCCGCCTTCAGTTCGTCGGGGTTCGATAACTGATTCTGGTTCGCGTCGAGAATGTCCTTCCAGCGAGCGGTGGTCTGATAAAACTTTCGCGAGATCGATACCAAGGTATCGCCGGATTGCACCACATACGTGTGTACTTTGCCTTTTGCCGCCTTTTCCGCCTCAGCAGCGGCCTGCTCCGGCGACAACAGCTTGGCAACTCCGCCACCCTTCGGATGCCCGCTTTCCGGATTCGGCGAACCGCCTTCCAAGCGGTGCAGAGCCGCTCTCGTTGCGTCCGCGCGCTGGCCGGTGGCATGCAGAGCCAGGATTCTCCGATAGTGATAAACGGCGCCGGCTGGATCGCGCAGCTTGTTGGCAAAAATTTCAGCCATTTTCCAGTGAACAGCCGATCGATCCCCCTCCCCGAGAGCAGCCTCGTACCAATAAATTGCCGACTCGAACCGTCCCTCCTTGGCCTCTCTGTCTCCTTTTTGCTCCGCCTTTTCCGGACGGCACCCGGAAGAGAATGCAGCCAAACAAAAAATAATGGTAAAGAATATACTTCGTCTTACGTCCAAAGCGTTAACTCCTGATCCGATATTCGGGCTCCAGCATGCGCAAGTCAGATATTCTCATTGTCGTTCTTTTTGCAACAACTCTCATTTGTTTCAACGGCTGTGCACTTAGCCGGACCAACACAGGATACTCGATGACGCAAGCAACGGTACAACAACCCTACGCCCGCGAAAGCATGACGCCGACCTCGGCTCATCAACTTATGCCTCCGCAGACTCGGCGAGAAAAATCGGCTGGCGTTGCGGAAACGACAGAGATCGATTTCTCTCGGCGACTCCAGGGAGGAATATTGCTTCGGTTTGAGTCGGGATTGATTGTCGTCAAGCCGACCGACCTGCCAGCCTCGCTGCAGCCCACCGCTCTTACGACCGATGCCATCATCACATCCTCCATAAAGTCAAAGATCGCGGACCAATCGCAACTTCGGACCCGGAGTTTTGAGGTACAGACCGATAACGGAGTGGTAACGATTCGCGCGCACGAAAAATCTCTCGAGGACGCCACTATAGTGATTAATCTGGCGCTAGGCGTTCCAGACGTGCGGCAAATTGTCTATACCATGCTGACGAGTGTCTAGAGGCTAGTGGCTAGTGGCTAGTGGCTAGTGCTGGTAGGGACGCGCTCCCGCGCAATTCGTCGCACCACGTTCAATGGTAACATCCGGGTGTGGCACCTCCGATAGTAGATGCGCTCCGGCGCGTCCGGCGCGGCGCGTTCAGAGATGGTACAAAGGTCAGAAAGGCAGATCACGAGCCCGGATTTCAGCAACCTTAGCGGGCCGCTGAAAGTGACTTCGGGTATCACTCCTTCAGACCGAGCGATTCCAGCGCGCGAATGGCAGTCTTCAAGAACTTCAGGCGGGCGTACCATTTAAAGTTCGCTTCCACAACGGTCCAGAAGGCGAACTCGGTCCATGTTCGTTCAAACATGTCCTCTGCGGCCTCGTTGTGCTCGTCCCATCTTCGTCGGTTACGCCAGTCTTCTTCAGTGATTTTCCAATGCTTAAGAGGATCAGCTTCGCGGCGTTTGAAACGGTCCAATTGCTCCTCTTTGGTGATGTGAAAATAACTTTTGACGACCGATGTGCCGTCTTCCACCAAAAGGCGTTCGAACTCATTGATTTCTCGATACGCTCGTTTCCACTCGACCGGAGTGGCAAATCCTTCCACACGTTCAACGAGCACCCGTCCATACCAGGACCGATCGAAGATCGCTATCTGCCCATACGACGGCAACTTGTTCCAGAACCGCCAAAGGTAGTGGTGCCGATTCTCTTCCTGCGTGGGTTTAACGATTGAGTAAACCCGATACGTTCTCGGGTCGAGTTTCTCGACTAGACGCCTGATTGCGCCTCCTTTTCCCGCCGCATCCGGTCCCTCGACGACGATCACGAGGTTATGCTTGGTTTCCATCAAGGCACGCTGCAGGTTCAGAAGCCGCAACTGGTACTCTTTGATTTTGATCCGGTATTCTTCTTGATCGACCGATTTGTTCTGGTCCAAGTCGTCGAGTATTATTTTCTTCCTGCAAAGTTTTTCGTCTTTACCCATCTCAGAAGGGTTGGGGGCAATCGAAAGCTTCGCCGGAAATCAGAACCGGGAAACCATCGCGGATTGGATAACATATTGTGCCCAATTCGCAGACCAGGCAGCCTTCAAGCTCACGATCAAGCGTTAACCCGGCTCGGTTTCGAATCAGGCGCGATCGGACCAGACTATTGATAAGGCGTAGTTCTGCGGGACTGGCAAGGCGAAGCACAGCATGAGTTAGCGGTGCACATAGAATTTCCAAGAGGGCGTCTTCCATTTTCGGAATATTCTGGTGTCCGGTTAACTGAAGATCAGAATGTTCCGAAAATGGAAGACGCCCTCTTGGAAATTCTGTTATCGTCGAAACGCTTGTCGCTCAGTATCTCGGAATACTCGGATCAATCTTTTCTGACCAGGCCTGGATGCCTCCCTGTAAGTTGCTCAGTTTCCGGAAACCGGCATCTTGAAGAACCTTTAAAGCTTTAGCACTCCTGCCGCCGACCTTGCAATGAAGAACGATCTCATCAGCGCTATCCAACTCACTCAGTCGCGCTGGTAACTCTCCAAGCGGAATCAGTTTTGACCCGGAAATATTGCAGATATCGTATTCGTATTGTTCTCTCACATCCACCAGGATGAACTTGTCTTTGCGGTCGAGCTTTGTCTTGAGTTCAATTGCGGTAATCGTAGGAACGTCCAACTCCTTCGCGGCTTCAGCGTCAGCCTGCGGGATCCCGCAGAACTGATCATAATCGATCAGCTCATGAATCGAGGGATGGTCTCCACAGATCGGACAATCCGGATCTTTGCGGATTTTGAACTCTTTAAACCGGAGCTTAAGCGCGTCAAAGCTCACCAGGCGACCAATCAGCGAATCGCCGATGCCCATAATCAATTTGATTGTTTCGATGGCCTGTATTACACCGATGATTCCCGGTAACACACCCAGCACTCCGCCTTCTGCACAACTAGGCACCATCCCTGGAGGAGGCGGTTCGGGGAACATGCAACGGTAACAGGGCCCACCCAGGTGTGGCGCAAAAACTGTGCACTGGCCGTCGAATCGAAAGATCGACCCGTAGACGTTCGGCTTCCTTGTCAGCACGCAAACGTCGTTGGAAAGATAGCGAGTCGGGAAATTGTCTGTTCCGTCGATAACGATGTCATAATCACGAACAAGCTGGATTGCATTTTCACTTCGAAACATCAAATCATGCAGGTCGACCTGCACATTGGGGTTCACGGCCTTGATTCGGTCCTTGGCTGAGTTCAGCTTTTTGCGGCCAACGTCGTCTGTGCCGTGCAAGATCTGACGCTGGAGATTGGAGAAATCTACAACGTCGTAATCGACCAGACCCAAGCGCCCAATTCCGGCTGCAGCAAGATAAAGCGCGATCGGAGAACCAAGGCCCCCGGTCCCAATACAAAGGATGCTGGCTGCTTTTAGACGTTTCTGTCCCTCGAGCGTCACTTCCGGCATGATGAGGTGGCGGGAATAACGCGCGATCTCATCGTTGCTAAAGTCGATACTTTTCAGCCGGTCTTCGGAAATGATGCTGTTTGCCATACTTAAGGGCCAGCAAATTAACTAGGAGTTCACAAAAATGCAACTAAAGCTGCCAACGCCTTTGGTAAGCGAAAGCTCCAGCCTTTGCCCGCCCGAACAGAGGGGAAGCGTGTCGGCGGGTCGGCGTATTGGCGTATCGGCGTCTGGGGAAGTAAGACTGCTTTTCGACACGGCTGCAATGACCAGGAGGTCTCGACGAAGTTGACGACGCTTTGCAAACGCCGACACGCCGACACAACCGATACGCCGAAACGTTTCCCCTAGCCGGCCCATTTTGATCGCAACAATATACCTGCTATTTCGGGGACAGGACACTAGAGCTTTCGCTGCTGCGCCGCTATTATAGTCGTCGACGGCGTTACTACTTATGAACGAGGAACTTCAGCGCCTGCAAGAAGACCAAGCCAGGAAGAAAAACTGGAAACGGTGGGGTCCATACCTCTCCGAACGTCAATGGGCCACCGTCCGCGAAGACTATTCGGCAGAAGGCGATCCTTGGGATTACTTTCCGCACGAGCAAGCTCGAAGCCGCGCTTACCGTTGGGGGGAGGATGGTCTGCTGGGCATCACTGACCGGGAATGCCGCCTCTGCTTTGCTCTGGCCCTCTGGAACGGTCGCGACCATATCCTCAAGGAGCGCCTCTTCGGACTCACCGGGCCAGAAGGAAATCACGGGGAGGATGTCAAGGAATGCTATTTTTACCTCGATTCGTCGCCGACTCACTCTTACCTTAAAGCCCTTTATAAATATCCACAGGCGGCCTTCCCGTACGATCAACTGGTTCGCGAGAATCGCGATCGTGCAGTGGACCTCCCCGAATATGAACTGGTGGATACCGGTGTATTTGAAGGGAGCCGCTATTTTGACGTGTTTGTCGAATACGCGAAGCAGACCCCGGATGACATTCACATCAGGATCACCGCCGTCAACCGTGCTGGCGAACCCTCCGAAATCGTCCTTCTTCCTACTCTCTGGTTTCGCAATACCTGGGTGTGGGGCTGCTCGCACGAAGGCTGCACTCTCAAACCACGTATCTGGCGTGACGGCAGTGGCCGGATCCAGACCGAACATGAAACGCTCCAGCCGATGTATTTCTTCTGCGATGCCACCGACGAGTTCCTTTTTACGGAAAACGAAACGAATTTTCAGCGCCTTTACGGCTCCGAGAACTTCTGCCCATTCGTGAAAGACTCATTTCACGAGTACCTCATTTCGGGTAGAAAAACCGCGACCAATCCAAGTCTTCGCGGGACAAAGGTCGCTCCGGTGTATCGTATGAAACTGGCGGCCGGCGAATCACGGATTGTGTATCTCCGACTCGTGTCTGTTGCCGACTGGGATGGCAGACCGCAAGCAGATCCCGGAGTGTTCGACAGCAGGAAAAGCGAAACCGACGAGTTCTACGAGCATCTGATCGGCGGTCTAAATAATAAGGAATCGAAGAATGTGGCAAGACAGGCGTCTGCCGGCCTGCTCTGGACCAAACAGTTCTACCACTACATCGTGGAGGACTGGCTGACTGGGGATGCATACCAGCCGAAGCCGCCCGATAGCCGATGGCACGGACGCAACCATGATTGGCTGCAGGTATTCAGCCGCGACGTAATTTCGATGCCGGACAAATGGGAGTATCCGTGGTTCGCCGCCTGGGATCTCGCCTTCCACATGTTGCCCTTCGCTCATCTCGATCCAACTTTTGCGAAGCAGCAGCTGCAACTTTTTCTCCGGGAATGGTACATGCACCCCAATGGCCAGATCCCGGCCTATGAATTCGCCTTCTCTGATGTAAATCCGCCCGTGCATGCCTGGGCAGCCTGGCGGGTTTATAAGATTAGCGCTCCGCGCGGCTCCCGTGACATAGATTTCCTCGAAAGCATTTTTCACAAGTTGCTGTTGAATTTTACCTGGTGGGTCAACCGCAAGGATACCGAAGGGAACAATATTTTTTCCGGTGGCTTTCTCGGCTTGGACAATATTGGTGTCTTTGACCGATCGAAACCTCTTCCCACGGGTGGTTACCTTCAACAGGCGGATGGAACAGCGTGGATGGGATTTTACTGTTTAACCATGTTGTCGATGGCATTGGAGCTCGCCCAAACCCGGCCGGCGTACGAAGACATGGCGTCAAAATTCTTCGAACATTTCGTGGCCATCTGTGACTCGATAAACTCGCTCGGCGGGTCGGGTCTGTGGGACGAAGACGACGGGTTCTATTACGACCAACTTAGAATGGACGGAAAAGCGATCCCGCTGAAGACCAGATCCCTGGTGGGACTACTCCCTCTTGTAGCGGTCGAGATCCTCGAAGAAGAACAAATCCAAAAATTCAAGGGGTTTCGCCGCCGTATGGAGTGGTTCCTCGAGCACCGCCAGGATCTGGCAAAGCTAATTACCATTGACAACGAGGACGGTCATATTCACCGGCTTCTCGCTGTACCGACAAAAGAGAGGCTTTGTCGCATTTTGCGCTATCTTCTGGATGAGAATGAGTTCCTTTCTCCTTTCGGTATACGCTCCCTCTCCAAGATTCACCTGGCGAGCCCGTATATCTTCAACGCCGATGGACATCAATATCGGGTTGATTACGTCCCGGGTGAAGGAAACACCCATCTTTTCGGCGGCAATTCAAATTGGAGAGGTCCCGTGTGGTTTCCGATAAATTATCTGCTCGTCGAGGCTCTGGAGCGGTACTCGCATTTCTATGGAGACAAGCTAAAAGTCGAGTGCCCTACCGGTTCGGGCGTCCTGAAGAATCTTCAGCAAGTGGCAAACGAACTCGCCCATCGGCTCACCCTTCTCTTTCTACCGGATAGTCAAGGCAGACGGCCATGCCACGGTCAAGACTTGCGATACGCTTCCGACCCACATTGGAAAGAACTAATCTTGTTCTATGAGTATTTTCACGGCGAAACCGGGCGCGGTTGCGGGGCCAATCATCAGACAGGTTGGACCGGAATCGTTGCACGGTTGATGCGTGCTCGCTCAAAGAGCCGGTAGGGGGAGACGTGTCGGCGTATCGGCGTTGGGGCGTGTCGGCGTATCGGCGTGTAACGCGGTAGGGTTGCGCTCCCGCGCGACCGACGTTGCACGTCTGAAAAGCGTTGCCGCTCGCGTGGCGGTAGGGTTGCGCTCACGCGCGACCGGCGTTGCACGTCTGGAAACATCCCTTTGCTGATTACGCTGCGCAGTTCTTTACCTTGGTTCCCCGTTGTTGACGTTTTATGGACGTACAACGCCGGTCGCGCGGGAGCGCAACCCTACCCGCCATACGCGCGGCAACGCCCACACGCCGACACGCCCCAACGCCGATCCGCCGATACGACTCTCCCCCGGCTACCATCGGAGAATCGCTAACCAGATTACCAGGAACACAATCGGGATCAGGGTCGGGGCACTGACTCCGAGGAACTGAATAGTCGGCTTAGAGATGATGAACAATCGGTCCTTCGGGTATTTGGTTGCAGCGAATCTTCGGAGCTCGTTCAACGCGAAGAGGCCACCCGCAATCGCCACAGCCACAAGAATCACGCAGCCGATTCCCACCATTGGCAGAAGTTCAAGTAGCTGCTGCTGAATCCGCGCCTGAGGACGCCCGGAATCTGCAGCCAATCCGTTAAGCGTGATCGCGTAAGCCGTTAATAAGAAAGACTGCGAATTCACCAACCAGGAGATGCGCTGGTTAATCAAATCGTCCTCATGCGATAGGCGCGTTTGAATCAGCGGAATTTCAGGATCCATAGCTCTTAATCAGGAGTTGCAGGAGTTCAGGATGCAAATATCCGAGGCGTGAACAGATACTGGCTTCGAATCGACTGCTAGCCGAGTCGAAATCACCGTCGCATGCAGGCCGACTAATCACCATCCGCAGACCGGAAAGCCGCCCTCTCATTCTGCAACTCCTGAACTCCTGACTCCTTCCCTTGCGCAGGCTTGGCGACCGCGGACCTAACGCCCGTCAATGGTTTTCCGACCACCAGTGATGGTGATCTCTCTCGAT
>DASZGG010000062.1:0-6013 GCA_035939025.1 Chthoniobacterales bacterium
ATCCATGAGACGAAGGTTCGAGAAATCGCGATGTAAATGCCCTCGCTGTGTTGTCAAAAGACGCATCCGCTTTGTCACGTTATCGGGCGTTTGCATTACAATTGCAGCCGGTTGTTACATTCTGGTCGATCACTCGAAGCACGCTGCGCCTCCTTCCTTGAACACGCAGGAAGCGTTGGCCGACGAGCCGGCCTCGGATGCAAGCGCAATTCCTAAAGGAAATTGGGAACAAGTATCGCGAGCATTGGCGGAGCCCGCTACGTCGGGTAAAGAACAAGATATCGAGACCGCACAGGAAAGCTCGGTGGCGAACGGAGTCTCGACCGGCACGCTGGAGCTAAAGAAAAATTTAACACCTCCGGATGCCAGCCGAAACCGGGGAGCCCTTTCATCATCTAATCCAATCGCAGAAGCGCCGATGCCGCATACCCACGGATGGCAAACTGTGCCGTTGGCTGACCCGTCAAAAAGTGCGTCAGAAATCGACGTTCAAGAGCCATCTCAACCAGGTGGTGCGAAAGTCGCGGCGGTGCCGGTAGAGTCATCTCCCGGGTCCACATTTGGCGAGCCGACCGTTCACCCTGCAGCCGAGACCAGTCTGCGCAAAGACGGCGAGGACGCTCTCATGGCCTACGGATCTGATCCTTATGAGCTGCTCCCAAGGTGGCTCAGGGAAATCCAACAAAAATCAGACAAGACTTCTTTGAACGGAAACGAGCTCGTATTGCAAAATCAGGAGAACGCGGGAGGAGTTCCTGAATCGATAGCTGCGCCAGGCTCGCCAACGCTCGTTGGAGATCCGAAAAGCGACATACCTGAATCGAAAACCGTCGATTCAGATCGCGAGCCGATCGGAGCGCAGAGTGCAACGCCGAACAGCACACCGGAAGCGGCTTCCGGCGAGACAATGGCCACCGCCGATACGGGTGTCGCTGCTACGGCAGCCGCATTTCCGGCGCCCGCCCAGGCCGAGACGATCCCGGCCGAGACTGCGGATACTGGGAAGGAAGGGACTCCCGAAGATGTTGCCGCAGTCAAGAGCTCGGATCTGGATAAACCATTACCGCCGCAGCCGAAGGATTTGGCCTCGCGAAGTAAACCAGACGAGACTCTAGCGAGCGGGAGCGCAGGGAGTGCCCAGAATGTGGCCAATGAGGGAAAAGAACGGGACCCGAAACCTGCGGAAACTTCGGCAAGTTTATTTGCAAGTCTGGAAAGCAATAGCGTTATGCGTTCTCCAGCGGAGGAACAGCGCAAACCATCGGGTTACATTACCATCGAAAGCAAGCCTGAAGCGCCGCAAAATCGGGGAACCGAGGATCATCCTTCGAAGCTTCAGGATCATCCTGTAAGAGTCCAGGATCATTCTCAGAAAGTCCAGGATCGCCGTCTGACCGCGGAGGAATATCCTGCGAAGGCCCCGGACCAACCCCTAAAGGCCCCGGATAAACCTTCGAAGCCGGAGGAGAAATCAGGGGACCTTCGGCGTTTCGCATTGGCGTTTCTTCAGACCGACCAAACCGGTAATGTCGCGGACCAGCATCGGTTTTACGCGGATTCAGTCCATTTTTATCGTGAAGGAAATTTGAGCTGGGCCGGCGTCGCAGCTGCCACCCGCAGGTATCACCAGGAAAGGCAGAATAAACGATACGGGACGGAAGGAACCGCGGCAGTGAAGGGACCCGTAGACGGTGGATTTTATGTTGTCGAGCAACCTGTTTCCTGGAGTCGCAAAGAAGGGTCGCGGCAAATACGAGGAAAATCTGTGCTTCGTCTTCGAGTCGTACCGACTAATCGAGGCGACTGGAGGATCACCTCAATCGACGAAATCGGACAATAAAGCGCCAGCGGACCGATTTGGTTGTCAGCTCCGGCAACCACGATGGTGATAACCGGAATGTTGGCGACGAGTCTTTTTCGCAGTGGATTCGGGACGCGAAGGCGGATCGTCTCTTTGTCGATGGCGATAGCGTGGAATTCTCCGGTATTCACAATGCGCCGTTCTCAGGAAAAATTGCCGAGTACGAAGTCATCGAATTCCAGGCGCTCAAGTTTCATCCAGCGCTCTTACCTTGGTTCAGGCGAAAGAATAGTAGTCCTGGCTTGGCTTGGTTCTTGCTGTCTTTCAACATATGCCAGAGCAAATGCAAAGGCCTCCGGTTCAGAGTCCCTGGGAGAGAAAGTCAGGGGATGATAGCGGACCGAAGGCTCCAAATATCTCGAAACCCGATACGAACAGTTTATTAAAGCGCCTGCGCTCGATTGATCCCGATCAATCGAGAAAATACCGACAGCGCAGCGGACAATAGGTTTTTCCTGGTTCGCAAGCCAGGCGGGAAAAGGCTCTTGCGCAATTCAGCGCCAGAGCCCAGTCTTCTTCTCTCCGGGCTTCGAGACGTGTAGCCCTTTTCCTGCGCGCCTGCTTCCATTGTTTTTCTGCGCGGTATCCTGGATCGTATCGTTCAATGTGCGTACAAATTCCTCCAGTGCGAGTGATCGGAGAGTATTCCTTCGGGTAATAAATACGGTCTCTGATCGGGCGTCCTCCGCCGAAATCCGATGAACCGCGACTTCTTTGCGCCGGACATACGGTTCAACTACGGAGAGGGGTAGCATACTGATACCGAGGCCCGCGCCGACACAGCCAATGATTCCGTCGAGCGTTCCAAATTCCAGCTGGTTGATTAAGGTAATTCCGCGCGCGCCGAGAAAACGCTCGAGACGCTCGCGGTAGGAGCACCCTACTCGAAAAACAAAGAGCTTGAGAATGCGCCCTTCCTTGAGTGCGGTTTCTAAAGATCGATATTGCGGTGCACTTACCAGCACGAGCTCTTCAACAAAGCTGAGTGTCGTTTGCAGATCATCGTGTTCAACCGGTCCTGCGACGAAGGCTCCGTCCAATCGATATTCCAAAACCGCTTGGATTAGATTTCTCGTTGTTCCCGTTTCTACCGCAATGTCCACGCTCCGGTGCGACGGAGCGTAGGCTTTCAGCAGCGCAGGCATTCGCGCAGCCGCAGTGGTTTCCATGGATCCCAAGCGAAGAACCCCATGCGGTTTTCCGTTGGAGACGGTGTCTTTCGCTTTTTGGATGAGGGTCGCAACCTGCTGAGCGAACGGCAGCAGATCGTGCCCGGCTCGAGTCAACGTTACTCCCTGATGATGACGTTGGAATAGCGGGACTCCGAGCTCCTGCTCCAACAATCGCAACCTAGTGGTGACGTTTGATTGAACCGTGTTGAGTTGCCGGGCTGCTTTGGTGATGTTTCCGAGAGAAGCAATGGTGGCAAAAAGATTCAGGTCCGAAACCTCCATGACCATCATTATAGCAGATGGCACAGATTCAAAACAATCATTTTTCAAGATACACAGAGACGTTTAATTTCGGACCCATGGTGAAACCGATCACTCTGGTAGGACCGAACAATCTGCAGCCTTCGACCGACCGGCTTACTGCTCGCTTACGCAGCCGCGCTCTCTTCGTCGTCTGTTTCGGGTTCTTTCTTGTGCTGCTGGATACTACCGCGTTAAACATCGCGACACCGGCACTTGGAAAGGAGTTTGGCCACGGGATCAGCGATCTCCAGTGGGTCGTTAACAGTTACACGCTGGTATTTGCCAGTCTTTTGCTTACCGCAGGAGCTGTTGGGGACCGGACCGGCGTGAAACGGTCTTATCAGATTGGATTGCTTTTTTTCACGCTTGCCTCCCTTTTTTCGGCTCTTTCTCCTTCCCTCTCTTTGCTGATCACTGCTCGCGCGTTTCAAGGGTTAGGTGCCGCCACCATGTTGCCGGCGTCACTCGCCCTCTTATCGCATACCTTTCCTGATCCTACAGAACGGAGCCATGCGGTGACCACTTGGGCCAACACAGCTAGTCTAGGGTTTGCCGCCGGACCTGTGCTCGGCGGCGTACTCACTACGTGGATAGGGTGGCGAAGTATTTTCTGGCTAAACGTTCCAGTGGGCATTATCGCGCTCTATTTGAATCACCTTTTCATCGAGGAAATGAAGTTAGGTCGTCCGCGCCGGATCGACTGGAGCGGACAGTTAGCCATTGGTCTTGCCCTCTCCGCTTTGACTTATGGTCTGATCGAAGTCGGTCGCAGAGGATGGAATGACGCAATCGTGACCGGTGCACTCGGATGCGCAGTGCTATTCTTAGGCCTTTTTGTTGCGTTGGAACGTCGAAGTGATCATCCGGTACTGCCTGGTTTCTTGTTCTCCCAACTAACGTTTGCAGCCTGTGTGGGTGTTGGATTCGTCCTGAACTTCAGTATGTACGGCATCCTTTTTATGGAATCCGTTTACTTGCAAAGTGCTCGAGGAATGGGTCCACTCGCTACCGGACTTACCATTGCGCCGTTTACTCTCTTTCCCACCATTGCCAGCCGCCTGCTCGGCAAGAGAAACGGAATACCGTATTTACAGGCACGTATTTCTACGGGCTTGGCTTTAGCCGCAACTGGATCTGCCGTACTCGTGTTTAGTGCTTTGAGCACAGCACTCTGGCCGACCTTTATCGGCCTCGGATTGTTGGGCATCAGCATGGGTATAATCATGCCGGCAATGACAGCCGGCGTCCTGATTGCGTCCACACCGGAAAACTCCGGCCTCGCTTCCGGGGTTCTCAACTCGACTCGCCAAATTGGCGGCACCGTCGGTGTCGCGCTTCTCGGTACGATTATGCAAACTCTTTCTCCGGGTTCCGGATTAGCTTGCGCACTCGGCCTCACTACCCTGGTTCTCCTGTTTGCAGCCGAGCTGAGCCGGCGAATCTTACCGGGGAGGGATGGTAAAGGTTTAAAATAGAAGAACTCAGAACTCGAGAACTCAAGGAGAACCAACAGTTCTCGTGCCGAGGTCCGCATCGCAGCATTCTCGCGTTCTTGAGTACTCGAGTTCTGCTGCCTGAGCCGCTAGGTAACCAGAAATCCGCCATCGATGCGGAGCGCAAGACCGTTCAACATCGCTGCACCATCGGTCAGGAGAAAACAGACGACAGAAGCGATGTCTTCGCACTCGGCAAATCGACGGAGTGGAATCCGAGCCAACATCGGGCCACCTTTGGCAGGATCGCTCCAGGCGCGTTTCCCCATCTCCGTTAGAACAACGGTCGGATTAACCGAGTTCACGCGTATCCCGTGCCTTCCAAGCTCAACCGCCATCACGGCGCTCAACTGGTCCAGACCTGCCTTGGAAGCACAGTAGGCTGCGTGATCGTGCAGCGCCTGAAAGGAGGCCATGCTGGAAACGTTCACGATCGAACCGGCGACACCGCGTTCGATCATGCGCTTGGCTATGACTTGTGAAACGATCATCACAGCGCGAAGATTAACGGCCATCGTCTCGTCCCAGGCTTTCACCGTCGTTTTCAAAAACGGCTCGAGGATGGCAATTGCGGCGTTGTTGACGAGGGAATCGATGTCGCCGGCCTGTTCAGCTGCTCGTTGGGCTGCATCCGGGTCGCCGAGTTCGGCTACGATAGTCTCGCAGTTGATGTCTTCTTTCAGGCTCTGCAGATCTCTCTCGGTCCGGCTAAGCGCAACGACTTGAGCGTTGAAACTGTGCAACATTACGGCGATTTCTCGACCAATCCCTTTGCCCGCACCGGTAACCAGGACCCGCTTCTGCTGGAAGTCGAATTGAAAATTTTTGGGGATTTTCATGGCTGACGAACAGTATGATCCGCGTTGCGGCTGAATGCTACATCGATCGTTTGGCGTTCGGCGTTTGGCGTTTGGCGTTCGGCGTTCGGGCGTTTGGTGCAGGTTCAGGACATAGGTAACACAATAGGTTCAAGACATAGGTAACACTTTTGAGGGCAGAACCGGAGTAAAAGGACCCGGTAATGCCGTGGAAAAAGAGTGAACCTATGGATCAAAGAAGAGAGTTTGCACTAAAGGCGCTGGGAACGCTGAATTTTCGAGCGTTGTGCCAGGAGTATGGGATCAGCGCCAAGACGGGTTACAAATGGCGAGAAAGATTTTTACGCCAGGGGCTGGAAGGAATGG
>DASZGG010000063.1:0-4137 GCA_035939025.1 Chthoniobacterales bacterium
TCGTGCAACGCTTGGTCGAGCCGCTTATAATGGTCCAGAATCGTATGCGAACTATAGACGTAAAGCGGCGTGCCATAGCGCTCAGCAGCCTTGTCGAGGGGATACGATTCGCAGGTCAATTTGCCCCGCTGGTAATGAAATGAGTGCATGGTTACGCAAAGTGCCCTGTCTGAATTTGGCACGCTGTCACCGTGTTGGCCATCAACATAGCGACCGTCATTGGGCCCACTCCGCCAGGCACCGGCGTGATGGCCTTGGTCTTCGGAGCGGCTTCCTCAAATGCGACATCGCCCGTAATTCGATATCCTTTCGGCGTTGCAGGATCTTCCACTCGATTGATTCCAACATCGATGATGACCGCGCCTTCCTTCACGTGTTCAGCGCGGACAAATTCGGCCCTCCCGATCGCTGCCACTAGAATGTCCGCGGCTCGCGTGATTTCCGCCAGGTTTCGACTTCGCGAGTGAGCAATGGTGACGGTGGCGTCACCCCCCGCTCCCTTTCGCAGCAGGAGGAGGCCCAGCGGTTTCCCCACCAGCATGCTGCGCCCGATAATCACGACGTGCGCGCCGGCTGTCTCAATACCGCTTTCAACAAGAAGGCGTTGGCAGCCTAGCGGCGTACACGGGACAAGCGCGGTCGGATCACCCATAGCCAACTTCCCGACATTCATCGGATGGAGACCGTCGACATCTTTCGCCGGATCAATCGCGAGCACGATTTCTTGTTCGTTAATGTGCGGGGGTGGAGGGGACTGCACCAAAATGCCATGAACCGCCGCATCGGCGTTCAATTGGTTTACGATCTTCAATAGATCGGATTGGGCCGTCGTTTCCGGGAGTTCAATCTTCCGGGAGAAGAATCCGAGTTGCTGCGAAATCCGGTCTTTATTCCGGACATAGGCCATCGACGCAGGATCATCTCCCACCAGCACGACCGCCAGCCCCGGCGTGATTCCACGCTTATTCAATTGCGTGACTTTGCCGCGAGTCTGCTCGTTGATCTGTTTCGCAACCGCTTTGCCGTCGATGAGCATCGTTTTGAGTTTTGGGTTTTGGGTTTTGAGTTTTGCGTGGAGCGCTCTGGCAATCGGGGTCATCGTGCCACCTCAGAATTGAATCCACGTGAATCGGTCACGATGAGCTGCGTACGCAAAACTCAAAACCCAAAACTCAAAACTCAAAACGCAAAACCCAAAACGCCAAACGCCAAGCGCCAAACGCCTCCCCGTTCCCTACTGCAGCCACTCGGTGTGGTACACGCCCGGCTTATCAATTCGCTCGTAGGTATGGGCGCCGAAATAATCGCGTTGTGCTTGGAGCAGGTTCGCGGGCAGGCGCTCTTGGCGATAGCTATCGAAGTAGGCCAGGGACGCACTGAACGCGGGAACGGCGACACCAGCTTGTATTGCGAGCGCTAAAGCAAAGCGCCAGTTTGCTTGACTCCCCTCGAGGATTGAACTGAAGAAGGGATCAAGCATCAGGTTCTCGAGTTGCGGGCTCCGATCGAATGCTTCTTTGATCCGATTGAGAAATTTTGCGCGAATAATGCAGCCGCCGCGCCAAATGGTAGCAATGTCTCCGAAGTTCAGGTTCCAGTTAAAGTGTTTACTCGCAGCGGCAAACAGGGTGAATCCTTGCGCGTAGGAGATAATTTTCGAGGCATACAATGCATCACGGACTGCATCAACCAGTTTCTGACGATCCCCGTCATAACGATACGGAGTTGGAGCTGGAAGCTGTTTCGACGCCCGGACGCGCTGCTCCTTCATCGAGGAGAGCACGCGAGCCTCGACAGCCGCGTTAACGGTCGATATCACCACGCCTTGTTCAATGGCAGACTCTAATGTCCACCTACCAGTCCCTTTCTGACCTGCCTTATCGAGGATCAGATCGACAAGAGGCTTGCCCGTTTCGGGATCTTTTTTCCGGAAGATGTTGGCTGTTATCTCGATCAGGAAGCTGTCCAGATCGCCACCGTTCCAGTCGTTGAAGACGCCGCTTAATTCGTCGGCATCCAGACCCAGGACGTCGCGAAGGATGGCATATGCTTCACAGATGAGCTGCATATCGCCGTACTCAATGCCGTTGTGCACCATTTTGACGTAATGCCCCGCCCCGCCGGCGCCCATGTACCGGCAGCATGGTTCTCCGTCAACTTGCGCAGCGATCTTTCGGAAGATTGGCGCCACAATTTCCCAGGCCTCTTTGGTTCCGCCGGGCATCAGCGAAGGACCCTTCAGAGCTCCTTCTTCGCCGCCCGAAACGCCAATTCCCAGGTAGTTCAAGCCCTTCGCCGAAAGGGCCGCCTCGCGTCGCTGTGTGTCAGTGTACAACGAATTACCGCCATCAATAATGACGTCGCCACGCTCCATATGGGGCAACAATTGTTCAATCACCGCGTCGACCGCGGTCCCGGCCTTGACCATGATCATGATCTTCCGCGGCTTTGCCAGGCTTGAAACTAGCTCTTCGATGGACCGCGTCGCCAAAATCCGTTTCCCGGACGCCCGGTTCGCGGCAAACTTCTCCGTTACCTCTGTTGTGCGGTTGAAAACCGAAACTGAGAAGCCTTTGCTTTCCATATTGAGCACGAGATTTTCGCCCATGACAGCGAGGCCGATTAGTCCGATATCTGATGGATTCATGAGTTTGCAGCTGTAGGTTGAGTTGACTGTACTTGTTTCGCAGTATCTAACATCCCAAGTGGTTGGCAATGGAGTTTTGTGAGATCAGAATAACCAGAGAGCCTCTGAATGCGGGTCGCCTGAACTTTTCGCAAAACGAAGGTGCTGTTGTCGACTTTTTCGGTGTCGTTCGCGCCGCCGAAAACGATCGCATCATTGATGGTATCGAATACGAAGCCTTTGAGGCAATGGCGGAGCGACAGCTTGTTTTGATTGCTGAGGAGGCTAGGGACCGGTATCGGCTGGCCCTGGTGATCATTCATCACCGCATTGGATATGTGCGGGCCGGTGAAGCCTCGTTATTTGTGCGAGCGACAGCTCGGCATCGTGGTGCCGCTTTCGAGGGAAGCTGTCAGATTATCGAGCGGCTCAAACAGACTGTTCCGATCTGGAAACACCCAGTCTATGCGAACGCTCAGATTGCATGAATCTTCCCAATCAACTCACCGTTCTTCGCCTGTTTTTGACGTTGCCGTTCGTAATTGCGCTGAGTATTAACTTTCCCGGTGCGAAATTGTTGGCTTTGGGTTTGTTTATCGCGGGTAGCGTCACTGACTACGCCGACGGATATATCGCCCGAAAGTTTGAGCTGATTACTGATTTCGGGAAACTAATGGATCCTCTGGTGGACAAAATCATGACGATGTCCGCCTTCATCTGTCTGGTCTCCCTTGGAAGTGTTCCCGCTTGGGCCGTGATCGTCATCGTGAGCCGCGAATTTTTAATTACGGGGCTTCGACTCATCGCCGCCGCTCGTGGAAAAGTGCTGCCTGCCGAGCGGTTGGGAAAACACAAGACGGTCTGGCAAATTGTCACGATCCTCTATTGCCTTGTGCTCTTGACCGTCAGTGACCAGTTCGGGCGCATACTCAGTCCGCTGACCCGCACATCGCTCAACGCGATCGGTTTTGCACTAGTCTGCCTCACCGTGGGTCTCACGCTCTGGTCTGGAATCTCATATTTCGCAAAGAATTGGGATCTCGTCAGGGATCAATGATGATTTGAGGACTCAAGGACTCAAGAATTCAAGAATTCAAGAATTCAGAAGCTCCGACGCGGGAAGCACTACGGTAGGAATCCGCGCCTTGAATTGGGAATTCCGACTTAATCTGAACTCCGAAATTTGAAATCGTCCTCGTCCTCGTCGTCGTGCCCGTCCTCGGTGCATTGGGATTCCGTGACCGCAAAGAGACCGATGGAACTAATTTGTTCGGTTAGTCTGATTGCGAAACGATCGGGATTCTCGAGGACGAGGACGACGACGACGAGCACGAGGACGATTCCAAATTTCGGAATTTAGGTTAAGCGAAAGCGCTCCACATTCGACTGCGTTATTTTCGCTCGCCTCGATGGTAATACAGGCTTTCAATCATCTCGTGAACACCCCCGAGCGAACGACCGCGGCAGAATTTCCGCGCTATTCGAATGGCGAGGTATTAGCGGACAGCTCC
>DASZGG010000064.1:0-7197 GCA_035939025.1 Chthoniobacterales bacterium
CTGCGCCGATTCCACATCCCGCCGGATGAGTGAATACGGCGGTTGCAGCGACGTGATGCGGGCGATGCCCTGCAACTTTTGCATCTCCTCAACGCTGGCGTTGGACAGGCCGATCCAGCGGACCTTGCCTTCCGTTTGCAAGGCCGCGAGCGTGGTCCAGCCTTCGAGCGTCTCGTTCAAGTCGTCCGCCGTCCAATGGATCTGGTATAGGTCAATCACCTCTGTCTTGAGCCGGCGCAGGCTGGCTTCGCACTCGCGTCGGATGGACTCCTGGCGCAGTGAGTAATCCACCTTGCCTTGGCCGTTCCAGATCATGCCGCATTTGGTGAAGACGTGGGGCCGTTGTCCATGCCATTCCCTCAAGGCCCGGGCGACGACTTCCTCGGAATGGCCCAGACCGTAAACGGCGGCGGTATCAATCCAGTTCACGCCCAGTTCGAGCGCGCGATGGATGGCTGCGACCGACTGCGCGTCGTCCTGCGCGCCCCACCCAAATTCCCAATCGCCGCCGATGGCCCACGCGCCAAAGCCGACGGGCGTGATGGCCATATCCGAATTTCCCAGAACATTGGTTTTCATAACTTTATTTGAGTTAATCGGGAATCAGCGCGACCAGAGCTTTCGCAACGGACCATCGGTGCCATAGATCGGATCGGTGTCCGGCATTGGCAAGGCAGCGATGTTTTGATCCGCCTTTGGGCGTTCGCCTGGGCGGCCCGTTAGCAGATCCCATTGCCGCCCGTCCGGGTAAGCACCCACAACTCCGAAATCGTTGCTGGATCCAAGATTCTTGTGGCCGACTCCCGCAGGAATCACGATTGCGTCGCCTGCTTGAACGGTAAAATCGTGGCCTTGTTCACCCCCAAGTCGCACAGTTGCAGAACCGCTATAGATGCCCAGCACTTCGTGACTGGTACTGTGATAATGGTGAAACGGATAAATGCCGTTAATCCACGAATTGGTCCAATTATAGGATGCGAACTGTTTTTGAACTCGCGAGGCCGGATCTTCGCCTTCCAAATCGAGTGCGTGACGGTAAAGGAGAAGCGCATATCGGCTGTTGGGAATCACACCGTCATCTTTAAAAAGGATTGGGTAAGGCTGAATCATACTGGCTCCTTGTATGCGGCTTGGGCGAATGAGGGCAGTCCAACCGAGGGCGAAACCAGCTCCGGCCCTAAGAGTCGTGGCCAAAAATTCGCGGCGAAATGTTTTGTCTTGTGCGTCCATGCTATTTCGGGGACAGGGCACCAGGAGTAAGTGTAATTCTGCACAGATCACAGAGTCAAATAGCAGCTGCGGTGCTATTAACCCAAAAACCGAAGATAAGAGTTCTCTTCTTTTACGCAGCCTTCTGGTTCGAATCGACGAGGCCGGTGCGCCTCAGTTCAACTCCGAGGAGGCACATATCGTCCGTAAATCGCCCGGATACGCAACACCGTTGGATCTCGGCCACTACCTCCCCAAATAATTGAGCGGCAGGAAGCTGCATTCGCTTGCCCACAGCTGCCAGAAGGCGCTCGGCGCCGTAATATTCGTCATCTGCCACCTCGACTTCGAACAAGCCGTCGGTAAAGAGCACGATCAGATCATTCGCCGAAGCTTCGCAATGGCTATTTTGATAGGCCGCTCGTTCAAAAATTCCCAGGACGGGACCGTGAGATCCTTGGAACCGCAACGGCTCCGTCACGCCCGTCTGACGGCGAACATGGAATGGGTGCGGATGACCCGCGTTTGCGTAGCATAGCTTTCCGTCAATAGTGTTGACGACAAGGTAGAACGCAGACACCAGCATCGGTGTCTCGGTTTTCCGAAAGATCGCGAGCAGGCTGCCATTGATTTCGGAGAGGAGACGGCCGGGGTCCGTTGCGATCGGCGTTAACTCTTCGAGCAGTCCGCGCACGATGGCCGTCACCAGCGCGGCGCGCAGTCCATGGCCTAGCACGTCGCAGATGAACACGCCTGCCTCCGTTTCCGAGAGAGGCATTACGCAAAAGAAATCGCCGCCGACTTGCTCTGCCGGCTGATACCAATGGCAGAAACCCAGCCAACTTTCCTGCGGCGTCAAATTCCGCGGAAAGCTCGGATACGTCTGGGTGAGAAACACCTGCTGAATGTCGCGCGCCATCTCAAGATCGGCTTCGAGCTGCGCATTCTTGAAGCGCAACTCCTCTGCGTAGCGCGCAAGGTGTTCTTCGGCTTTCTGCCGCTCTTCTTCAGCACGTTTACGACCTGTGATGTCCTGCACCATGCCCTCGTAGTAGAGCAGCTCGCGGGTAACCTCGTCGTACACGGCACGGGCATTTTCCGAGATCCAAATGACGCTCCCGTCTCGGCGATAAATCTGCGATTCAAACTGCAGGACTCTTTGGTACTGTTGCATTGCCAGAGTGAATTCAGCGCGACGACCGGTCTGGACGTAAAGTTGCCCGCTGATATCGGTCAACGCCGCGAGCAGCTCATCGGGTGAATCGTAGCCGTACATCCGGGCAAGTGCGGGGTTGGCGCTTAGATAGTGCCCATCTGGAGTCGTCTGAAAAATACCTTCCGTCGCATTCTCGAAGATACTGCGGTATTTCTGCTCGGCCCGGCGAAGAGCTTCAATGGCCTCTTGGTGTTTCTTAGACTGATCGGCCTTCAGCTGGTTTTCTAAGAATGATGATTTCTGACGGCTCATGACCTCGCTGAGCTTTACAGCATTCGGCGTGCCTCAATCACAGAAGGTTTGAAGAGAATTTGAACAGAAGGCAGCAAAGGAAGCAAAGGATGAGGGTTTGGACTTTCGGTAAAATGATACGGTTAGTTTATTTTTGAGCCGATGAAGTTCGATCGCTGTCCGCACCACGGTAGGGTACCAGCCTTTGCGGGCCGAAACGCTTCATCCAATACGGGCGCGCCGCAATTACAGAAGGTTTGAAGAGAATTTGAACAGAAGGTAGCAAAGGAAGCAAAGGATGAGGGTTTGGGCTTTCGGCAAAATGATACGGTCAGTTTATTTTTGAGCCGATGAAGTTCGATCGCTGTCCGGATCACGACCTCACACTGAGCTTTTGCAGGCCGATACTCTTTATACAAACCCTTTGTTTCCTTTGCTACCTTCTGTTCAAATTCTCTTCTTTCTTAGGGTTTGCAGAAGCAAAGCGGGAGACGTCGCCTGCGGCATTTTCGGGAGACGGGAAAAACCCGTCGTTTCCTTTGCTGCCTTTTGTTCAAATTCTCTTCCGGCCTTCTGTGAAGCGCCGTTTGAGCGAAGACTTCTGGGTTGGCGTTCGCAAAGGATAAAGTCCCGGGCAGCAGCCGAAGGTATCGTGAAACGCCTGACTAAAGTGACTCAGGCTCGAGTAGCCTACTTCCAGCGCCGCCTCGCTGACGTTGAATCTCCCCGACCGTAGCAGCATCGCTGCTCGTTCCATGCGGAGCTGACGTACGTATTGCGGAATCGTCATACCGGTTGCGCCCGAAAACGTCCGGCTCAGATGGAAGGGACTGCAAGCGACGGCGTGGCTCAATTCTTCGAGGCTCGGCGGATTCGCCAATCTTTCCCGAAGCAGCACAATCACTTTTTCGACCCGCTCGGCGGAAAGCCGCTGCTGTCGCTGGCAAAATAATTCCTGGTCGCCAGGGCCGATGAAAAACAATTCAGCTGCCAATTCCAGCGCTTTAGCCTGGTACCAAACCGACTGCGCCCTCGCCAGTACTGGCGCGTCGCGCAAGCTCGCGAGCAATTGCTGCTGGCGGCTCGTCAGTCGCGCCGTGGGCGCCACTGCGGATTTCGCGGATTGACCCGAAACCACATCGCGCACGAGCGGATGGAGCGATGTGACGAATTCGCTTAAATGCCGCCGCAAAAAATCATAAGACATTTCTACGGTAAGAAATTGATGTTGTTGATTCGCCTGCCGCGTGGCGGGCAAAACTTCTTCGCCGCGTCGATAGAACCCGATTGTCAATGGCGTGAATGCGGCTTCGTAATTGTTGACGGCCACGCGGCCGTTGCCTTCGCGATTCAGGCAGACTTCGATGCTGCCGGGATGAAAGCTTTTACCCCAATTAAATTCCTTGCGCACCGTGAAGTGGTGCCACTCGAAGCTCAAGCCCGTACCGGTTACGCTGCCGTGCAAATGCCGCCAACCATCACCGATGGCATGCCAAGTCGGGCGTTCGCTGAACGCAGGCGTGACGCTAAGTTCGGTCGCGTAGTCGACTTCGATCTGATGCTCTCTGGGTCTAGGCACGGCGACAATGTGCCAAGTTGTGCACGGCGGGCAAACATCTTCTTGCGTGCGGTGCTAAAATGTTCGACGCAAGTAACCGCTAATAAATAGCAAGCGAACGAAAGCTGAGCGGCTGAGCTTCAGTTAATTTCGCCGCAATGAAATTAAGAATGCTGTCCGGTTTGCTTTGCGTGGCCGTCGCTGCAACCACTTCCGTTCGCGCAGGATCCATGGCGGGTGACCAAGAAGCGCCGGCGTCCACGGTCATGGAGTCATCCGTCGCAGTGCCACCGGCGAGCACGCGGTATGGTCTTTTCAATTGGCTTGATCATCGCAGCCAGTATGGACTCGGCGTGTTGCCGGAGCCGTTCCTCGTCGATGATTCAGATTTGGAAGTGAATGAATTCCGTCTTGACGTGTTCGATACCAGGATTGGTGCTCAGCATACCGATCTTTATAAAGCCGAGTTAGAAAAGGGATTTGGTCCGGTGACATTTGAGTTGGAGTTTCTTTACGAACGCGACGTCAGCACCGACGTCGTTTCCGAGGGTGTCAATAGTCTCAATCCGGGTGTGCGCGTCCCATTCTATCAATATGTCTCGGCTTCTGTGGACACTACCTTCGGTGTCGCGACGGAGGTTGCTCTTCCGGTAAACTCTGCTCGCTCCAGGAATACCGAGCTCGTTCCAAAGATCTTTAATGACCTGATCCTCGGCGATCATTTCACTCTGCAATCGATTTTCGGGTATTCCACCCTCTTTGGCCCCGGTCCCGATCGCAACTCGCAACACTTCGAGTCGGGATTCGTTTTCGGATACACGTTTCAGCACAAAGAATTGCCTATTCCGGGCGTGCGGCAATTTATCCCGATGTTCGAGTTGAAGGGAGAAAGCGCGATAAACCGGAGTGATGCCGGGCGTACGGCTCTCCTCGGGGACCTCGGGTTTCGAGTGAACCTGAAAGCCGTTGGCCGGGCGCAACCTCGGCTTGGCTTTGCTTTCGTTTTTCCGCTGAACAACTTGGAGCGCCGTAACGAGCACTGGGCCACAATTACCAGCCTTGTATTCGATTTTTAAGATTGGTTAATTCAAGGAGACGACCTGATGAGCAAAGACATTCGACGACGAGAGTTCCTGATTTTGGCGGCCACCGCGCTCGCAGGCCGCGAGACGGTGGCCAAGACTGCCTCTACAGAACGGGTAGTGGACGCCGGTCCTGCGAGCGGTTACTCCAGCGACGGCATCTACGCAAGCTTCCGGGACCAGGGATTCTTTGTCATCCGCAAAGGCAAAGAATTTCTTGCGCTTTCCGCGCTCTGCACGCATCGGAAATGTAAGCTGTCGTCCGAGCCAGACCGATCTTTCTACTGTAAGTGTCACGGATCGGCCTTTGATCCGAATGGGAAGGTCACCGAAGGGCCTGCGACTCGCGATCTGCCGACCTTCCCTACGTCGACGGACCAAAGAGGACATTTGATTGTGAGAGTCCCGACAGGGTAAAAAGGCTAGAAAATTTTAACCCAAATTCCGAAATTTGGAATCGTCCTCGTCGTCGTGCTCGTCCTCGGTGCATCGGGATTCCGTGACCGCAAAGAGACCGATGTCCTGCAACTAATTTGTTCTGTTAGTCTGATTGAGAAACGATCGGGATTCTCGAGGACGAGGACGACGACGAGCACGAGGACGACTCCTCCAAATCCCGAAATTTTAAACTTATTTTTCTAGTTAACCGGTACCGGTCATTTTCGCGCGGCATCCTCGGCGTGTACTCGAGGAAGCCGCGCAAAATTGAATCTACATCTCGCGAGTGATAACCTTACATAAGCGATCGAAGAGAATTTGAACAGAAGGTAGTAAAGGATGAAAGTTTGGGCTTTCGCTAAAATGATTCGGTCAGTTTTATACGGCCGAAACGTTTCAGGCGATCCGGGCGTGGCGTAATCACAGAAGTAGAAGAGAATTTGAACAGAAGGCAGCAAAGGAAGCAAAGGGTTGGACGAAGAGTATCGACCGGCAAAAGCTCGTTACTGAGCCGTGATCCGGACGGCGATCCAGTTCATCGGCCCAAAAATGAACTAACGGAATGACTTTAGGGTAAACCCAAACTTTCCTCCTTCGCTTCCTTTGCTGCCTTCTGTTCAAATTCTGGCTGGACTAATGGGAAGGTAAACCGAAGCGCCTGCGACTCGCGATTTGCCGACGTTCCCGACGTCGACGGACCAAAGAGGACATTTGATTGTGAGAGTCCCGACAGGCTAGTTCGGCGAGCGGCTCTTACAGAAGGGTAGAAGAGATTTGAACAGAAGGCAGCAAAGGAAGCAAAAGGGCTGGACGAAGAGTATCGACCGGCAAAAGCTCGTTACAGAGCCGTGATCCGGACGGCGATCGCAGCTCATCGGCCCAAAAAGGAACTGACGGAATGACTTTGCGGTAACCCAAACTTTCCTCCTTCGCTTCCTTTGCTACCTTCTGTTCAAATTCTCTTCGATCGCTTATGTAAGGTTGTCACTCGCGAGATGTAGATTCAATTTCGCGCGGCTTCCTCGAATACGCGCCGAGGATTATGTTCGAGCAATTTGTGGATATCGGCCTCGGTCACACCGAGCCGGCGCAGGCGCGGCACGAAATGGCGTAGAATGTAGCCATAGCCAAAGCCTCCGTAAGAAGTCAGCATCATCTTCAGGAAAATGTCTTGGGAGATTAGAATCCTTTCAACGTATCCTGAATTAATTAGGTTTTGAATCGCGGCGGCATTCTCTTCATCGCTCGGACATTGAGCGTTCTGATCGGCATAATAGTAGTCCATCGAAATCATGTCATACTCCAAATATGCGCCACGCTGAGCGAGACCGGCTTGATAATCGAAGTCCCGCCATGATGGACCCATGTGACAGAGGATGACACAATCGAGGCGAACGCCCTCTTCCGCGACGACATCCAGTACGCGGTGAGCCAGGCGTTCCCAGGCAGGGAGGTGAACCATG
>DASZGG010000065.1:0-7216 GCA_035939025.1 Chthoniobacterales bacterium
ATCATCGTTGCACCAACCGATATACCCACCGTTGGCCGGTTTACTGTCATCCAGGATCCGCAGGGTGCGGTCATCTCAGCGATTACTTACGTGAACAAATAGACAATGCCTTTTGGGGCGGCGGATGGGCCGCCCCAATCGCGCCAGAAGAGGCGCGTCGAGAAGCTGCCGGACGCCGGATCACGCAGGAGCGTGTCCCTACCGCACCATTCTCGGCTCTTTGGCTACTTGGCTTTTCGAATCCTCGAATCCTTGCCTCCCTGAAGAACAGGCCCTTCCTGCGCAGCTTAAGATAATGCGCGTCATCTCCCTCGAAGAGCGGAATCTCAACGCCATCGAACCCAGTCGCTTTGATTTTTTCGAGGTGTGGGTAGTGCTGCTCGGTAACATGAGTAGCCCGCAGAAGCAGATTCATGCCGATTTTCATAATTGCATTAAGGGGGGAATTATTTTTGGGGACCGGAAAATACATTTTTAATATCACCGAACCGATGAGGATTGAAACCGGTATTGGTTAGGTCTAAAATCCGAAGCACGGCGTGGAGCGTCGCTGGGCAAAGGCTGGAGCCTTCGCTTACACATCACCCCCCCAATCAAAGCCCAGCAATCACCGCCGACGCTGCTTTTCATTTCATGAATAACTATCCAAAATTGCACAATGCGATGTGGCCGGGACTGGTTGGCAAAGGGCCTGGCTCCGAGCCTTTTATTGATCTCGATACGATGCTCGCGCTCACTGCATCGGCCGAAAGCGATGGCGTCCGATTTGAGGGGGTCGATTTGTTTCTGACTAGTCCGCATATCGATATCGATTCGACGGACGATCAACTAAAGTTACTGGCTGATAAAATCGCTTCCAAGAACCTCGCTGTCGGTTCAGTGGTTGCACCCGTGTGGCCTCCGACGGGCGGTGGATCAGCAATGGGCAACTCCGAGGAACGACATCGTTTTGTTGACCAGGTTAAGAAGGCCGGACGGATCACCAGAAAGCTTCGTGAACTCGGCGTGAGACCGTACGGAGTAATTCGAATCGATTCCGCGACGGACCCGGAGAGTTGGGCCAAAGACTCCGAAGGTTCAAGGAAGATTGCGTCGACCTTTCGGGAGTGCTGCACTGTTGCGGAAGATCATGGTGAACGTCTGGCCGCCGAGGGCGAGATCTGTTGGGGCGGAATGCACAGTTGGAAGAGAATGGTAGAGGTTCTTGAACTGGTCGATCGGCCCCGGACTCTCGGGTTCCAGGCCGACATGGCTCACACATTGCTCTACACGATGGGCTATAACGCTCCAGCAGACGCCCTCTTACCCCAAAATTTCGATTGGAAAGACGAAGGAAAGTTGCACGAGGCTCTGAAAACCATGACCCACTCGCTGCGTCCGTGGACTGTCGATTTCCACGTTGCTCAGAACGATGCGACCGTAAAAGGCAGCGGCTCGCACGACAAGACTGGGCGCCATTGTCTGCCCGATGATCCTAACGGGAAATTAAACATCGCCCGGGACGCCGGCTATTGGCTTCGGGACGATCAAGGGGAATTGACGAAGGCCTTCCGACATATCTGTTGGGACGGCTGCATGTTTGCAAATGACGTGATGCTGAAACAGCAAACCTGGAATTCCATTCTCGGGGCTATGATCGCGGTCCGTGAAGCGCACGGATGGAAAGAATAGCGGCGCCGTGATCGCCGGGAACGCCGCAATGGTACCGGCGTTCTTTCTCGAACTGAAGAATCAAGACGCTTATGAAAAAGCTCAATATAGGCCTCGTCGGGTATGGCTTTATGGGACGTGCGCATTCGAACGCGTATTTGTCCGTCAGCCAGTTTTTCGACATTGAATATCAGCCGGTGCTCAAGGCGGTTGCCGCGCGGGATCCGGAAAAGGTAAAACAATTTGCCCACAAATGGGGCTATCAGACGCATTACTCCGACTGGAGACGTCTGGTCGAGGATCCAGCAATTGATGTCGTCGATATTGCCAGTCCGAACGATACCCACGCCGAAATTGCGGTCGCAGCAGCTCAGGCTGGCAAAATGATTCTGTGCGACAAGCCGCTGGCGCGAAATCTACCGGAAGCGCAACAAATGGTCGATGCCGTGAAGAAAGCGGGCGTTCGCACGATGGTCTGGTACAACTACCGCAGAATTCCGGCGGTGACGCTGGCGAAGCAGATTCTCGCATCGGGCAAACTCGGTCGTATCTATCACTACCGGGCAAAATTCCTGCAGGATTGGACGATCTCGGCTGATGTGCCGCAAGGTGGCGCGGGTTTGTGGCGGTTAGATGTTAACGTGGCCGGAAGCGGGGTAACGGGCGATCTGCTGGCTCACTGCATTGACACGGCGATTTGGCTGAATGGCGAAATGGATTCCGTCACGGCCGTAACCGAGACATTCGTTAAGGAGCGGAAACACAATTTGACCGGCAAAAAGGAGAAGGTGGGCATCGATGACGCCAGCGCGTTCCTGGCGCGGTTTAAGAATGGGTCGTTGGCGACCTTCGAGGCAACTCGGTACGCGCGGGGTCACAAGGCGCTTTATACTCTCGAGATCAACGGGGAACACGGATCGCTCGCCTGGGATCTCCATGACCTGCATCGATTGCAATGGTTCGATCACAAAGATGAAGGATTGCTCCGCGGCTGGCGATCTATCCATGTCACGGACGGGGATCATCCCTATATGGCCCACTGGTGGGTGCCGGGCCTGGCTATCGGATTTGAGCACTCGTTCATCCATCAGGTGGCAGATTTTCTGAACTCCCTGGATGGAGAGAAGCCTGCCGAGCCGACTTTTGAGGACGCGATGCCGACCGAGAAGGTTGTGAACGCGGTGCTCCGATCGGCGGGATCAGGTCAGTGGGAAAAAGCTGACTAACCCGCAAAAATCATGTGAAAGCCGAAGCGACGAGCTCATTGCGGGTTAGACGGCTCTTAAACAGACGCTGCGCCCCGATTGTGCGCCGGTCGCCGGAAGCCGAGCCTTTCAAGTTTGCACCGGAACCTTACATATTAGAGAGCGGCAAGCGCCAAGATATTCGATTGTGCGCTAAGCCAGATAGCAACACTGTCCAATTATGAAGACGCATCCCATCTCGTTTATTGCGGGTTTCATCGCAGCCATTGCGGTTCCCGTTCTCGTCAATGCGGCCAGCCTGTCCCGAAGCCTGCTCCGAAATCCGACTGAAATCGCAAAAGACAAAGGCATGGTCGTCCTGGCAGAAAAAACCGCCAAGTCGGTTCGGAAGACCAAGATGAACGTTGACACCAACGGTGTAGTTTTGAAGGGATACGATCCAGTTGCCTACTTTACCCGTCACCAGGCCGTCAAAGGCAACCCAGCAATTCAGACCAGGTTCGGGGGTGCGATCTACCATTTCATCTCCGTGGCCGACAAAGCCGCGTTTGACAAAAATCCTTCCAGATATGCCTTCTGCGCTGACAACGTGAGCAAAGGCGAATTGAAGGATATCGATCCTTCGGTCTTCTTCATCTACAAAGGCAAGCTCTATGTTTGTTCCGCCGCCGATGCAATGAAAGAGTTTCGCAGCAATATGGACGAAAATATCCGAAAGGCCGACGAGAACTGGGGAGACTATGACGTGCTCGAGAAGCGGCTCCTTGAATCGCATTGACCGAGCTGTGTCCCTGATCTCAGTACTCTGCGAAGGCTCCAGCCTTTGCCAGACACAGATAGACGCGAAAACACGGGACCTTAGGACAAAGGGTTGCGGCGACACATGTCGGCCTGGGCATCGGCAAAATCAGCAAAAGGAGGTTTCCAGACGTGCAGTGCCGGATCGCGCGAGAGCGCGTCCCTACCAGCTGTCAAACCCTATCCGCTGCCTGAATCAATCTCTTCGGTGATCACCCTAAAATGTTCGAGAAGATGCTGCCCGAAGACCATTGCGATAGGAACATCGCCTGCATCGCGTCCGCGTCCGATAAGAACCCGCCCGGTGCGACGGTGGTTATGTCGCGCATCGAAGGTGTGCCAATGTGAGCCAAGATAAACTTCGAACCAGGCACTGAAATCCATCGGATTGGGGTCGGGTGGAACCCCAATGTCACCGAGATAGCCAGTGGCGTAGCGTGCCGGGATATTCATGCAGCGGCACAAAGTGATCGCCAGATGGGTAAAGTCGCGGCAGACGCCAACGCGCTCGCGAAAGGCCTCAAGAGCGGTGCGATTGGCACGAGCTTGCAGGTAGTCGAAGCGGAGATGGCCGTGGACGAAATCGCAAATGGCTTTTACACGGGGCCATCCAGTAGGCGTGGTGCTGAAGGTTCGCCAAGCAAAATCAAGCAGCTCGCTGTCGACTTCACAATATCGGCTTGGCAACACGAAAGAGAGCGTTTCGACGGGGATCTCTCGAACGTCGTGCTGAGGCGCGTCGGGTGCGTAGGCGTCCAGTTCGCCAGGATCACGAATGATTGCATCGTTGAGAAAACGAATCACTCCCCCAGTGGAATTGACGCGGCCGCAGTGGTTACCGAATCCGTCTATGTACTCCTCGACCGGCAGTTCTGGCTCTAATCGGAACTTTTCAACGCCGACGAGGTCGCCTTCGCGTGACGGATGAACGCGTAGAACGCAGACTACTGCAGTGGGAGCAGGTATACGAAGCGCGATATCATAACCGATCCTGATTAGCATCTGTTTCTGCTTCGCTATAGAAGGTGGCCGCGGATTTAAATTAAAGTCGCTCAACAGCGGCCGAACAAAATAAGGAGTCTAACCTTGGCCGTAGTAGGCCCTTGACCCATGCTTACGAAGGAAGTGTTTGTCAAGCAGATCCTTGGAGATCGGTTGGACGGAAGGATTGAGTTGGGCAGTCTTCAGGGCCATCTCAGCAACGATCTCGAGCGCAAAAGCATTCTCGACCGCTTTTGTGGCATTTGGACCCCAAACGAATGGCCCGTGGTTCCAGACGAGCACCGCGCAGATTTCCATCGGATCGATACGTTGAAAGCGCTCAACGATGACGTTGCCAGTTTCCCATTCGTAGGCAGAAGCAATTTCCTCTGGAGTTAGCGGGCGGGTCACCGGCACTTCGCCGTAAAAATAGTCGGCATGGGTTGTTCCGAGACAAGGGATTCCCATCCCGGCCTGGGCAAAGGCTACGGCATTTCGGGAGTGAGTGTGGACGATCGAGCGGACACCAGTGAACGCTTGGAAGAGTCGCCGGTGGGTTGGAGTATCAGACGACGGGCGAAGCGAGCCATCAACGGTCTGGCCATCAAAATCAACCACGACTATGTCACTCTCGGTCAACGTCGTGTAGTCTACGCCGCTCGGCTTAATGGCAAAGACCGCACGATCATGATCCGCGACACTGACATTTCCAAAAGTGAGATCTATTAGTTTGAATTCCGGTAGCAACAGATTCGCCTGGTAGCATTCAGCCTTGATATCGCGATAGCTCATCTTTGGCGATTAACTATGGGCAGAAAGCAAGCCGTTCCGGAAGATGTTCTCGCCGGGGTAGGGCATGGACTCGGGCAGGGGCGTGTAAACTTGTTTGAAACCGATCAGCTTGAACGCGTCATAAAGAACGGAGCCACAATGGGAAAACGCTACAGCTGCATGGTGGTGGAAGCGGCCGAGCAGTACATGGCGATAGAATCTACTGAATCCAGGCAGATATGCGGTGCCCGTGCAACCGAAGGTTTTCGGATCAAGGTCCAGAAAGTGTCCCTGAGCGATATAGGCCTGCATGTTATCGCCAATGCCATGTACCTGAACGACGGTAATCGGCGAGGCAGCGAATTGCCCCTCAATCGTGCCTCGGGTGATATCGGCGGGCGTGTTGGGCTCCATCATGCGTTTCATGATCACCTGGTACTTCATCTCAGGATTCTTCAGCAGCTTAGTCGAAGCGTTACCGCAATGGAACATGCCCACCATATCTTTGAGTGGGTAGTCAGCCAGGCTTTCGTGCAGGTCTTTTGGAATACTGTGATTGATGTCAAGAATGCCTACGGTCGCGTCCGACGCGTATTGGCCGAGCAACTCGGCGATGAGTGAGTAGCAGTCATTTTCGCAAGCAATTGGGAAGCCGTTCTGAGCCATACGACCGTTGATGAAACAAGGCACGTGTCGCAGGCTCAATTCCTGTTCAGACCAACACTGCGTTGCAGCGCCGGAAAGTTTCAGGCTGTCCCGAAAGTTTTTGATCGCTTTCTCATACACCGAGAGTCGGGATGCGAATTCCTCGTCCGGAATACTCGGCATTTCCCGCTTCATATCAGACTTAATCGTGGAAGTATCCTCTGCTTTATCCTTGATCCGCCTGACCTCGTTTTGAAGGTCAAACAACCCGAGTTCTTCAACTTCGATGCCAATCGAATTGACCGATGCGAGATTGTAATTGCAGGTCTCGAAATCACGCGGACGGGGACCAAAAAGGCCGAGGGTGGCGTTGCGCGTGCCTTTGACGATTTTCGCCACTTTAATAAAGTGGGCGATTTCCCTCACGCCTTCCTCCGCGCTGACTACCGGCAGTTCCGGTATGTGCACCCTGTGAGAGAGTCCGCGCTTACTGATCGCCAAAGCGGCCGACAGCAACCCGCAAAGGGCATCGCCACGCTTTTCAAGCAGAGTTGCGCCCGATTCTTCGGCAGCAGCAAGTAACATTACTGGCCCGTCGTAGGCCTTGACGAAGACGGCGTCTTCGATTTCGGGGGAAAAGTTACCGAGGTAATACACAACGGCATCGCACCCGGCCTGTTTGAACTGCCTTGCGGCCTCGCTGGCATGATCTTTAGTTTCGATAATTCGACATTCGCCCTGTGGGACAAAGAGGTTAATGCCGGCATGATTGCAACCTTCAATTAGCCGCACGGTGCGTTCCTCTGAAAGCTTGCGTGGGAAACAGTTTCGTGAGGCCGAGACCAGGCCGAGTTTGATCTCAGGCGAGTAGGTTCCTAGGGGGAGATACATAGTTTTTTTCCGATTAAATTGATTTTGAGGACGATAAGACGCGTATAGGCCAAAGCGAGCTACGCCTTGGTCTGTTCCTCTCTGATACGAATAAGTTCTTTCATCACTCCAGAGAGGTCAGCACTTCTGTTTACACCGCCGAAGGCGTCGTGCATTTGCCGATAGAGTGCATACAACCGGTTATAAACAGCCTCGTTTTCCGGGATGGACTGGTACTTAATCGGGTTGAGCGATGTCATGCTCTTCTGCGCAGACTGAAAATCGGCGTAACCACC
>DASZGG010000066.1:0-2638 GCA_035939025.1 Chthoniobacterales bacterium
CTCCATCGCTCTCCACAAAGAGCCCGAAGTCGCAATGACCCATTCAGGTATTGCGGTGGACGCTATCGGGGTTGGTCTCGATCGAATTCCGACGGATAAACTACAGGCGATCCTCGCGGCGTTCCCTCGCTTGGCGCTCAAGAACCAGCTCCAGTCATCCCTATGCAACATCGTTCGCCGCAAACCGGCGACCAGCTTTGACAACATTCTTCGGGATTTCGGCACCCGCTACGTCGAAGGGTTCACTCCTCCGAACTTCGCGGACGTCGTCGCAAACTCGCCGTTTTCTGAATAGTTCTTCTGGCGAGGACATCCGTCCATGAATGTGTTCCGCGCTGCTCTTTCTAGTGACTTTTGGATTACGGGGATCGCGATAGCTCGTTACATCCCTCGGGCCTTTCGAACAAAGCAAATCGATGGGAATCTCTTTTTCACGGAGGAGAAGCGGCAGGAGTATCGGCGACGTGTCGAGAGTGTGACGCTGAATTCGTGGCGCAAGTGGGGAACCATGGAAGTCGACCAGATGCTTCACCATCTCAACCTTGCATGCGGAGGTTCGCAAGGCTTCTACGATCTTCCCGACGAGAGCTATATGATCTCCCGAACGCTTTTCAAATGGATTCTCGTTGACTGGTATCCGGAGCAGCCCGTTGGCTTGCGGCTCCCGACAGGCTTCAAAATTCCACACGCACAGAGATTCAAATTTGCTGACGAGAAGGCGCAGCTACTCAAAATCCTCGAAGCCGATTGGAATGCCAGGACTGCAGACCAGTGGAAGCCGCACCCAATGTTCGGCACAATGTCGCCGACGCAGTGGGGCAAGCTTCTGCAGATCCATCTCGATTACCACCTGAGGCAATTTTCAGCCTGACGAAAATGTCTTGCTGCCGGTTGTTAGAGCATTCCAAATTACCGGAGACCGGACTTCCAAAGGATGACTTATGACAAGAGAGCATATCCAACACGCGCTGGACGTTATATACAATCAGGTTTTTAATCAGGGCAGAGCTGATTTGCTTCCGGGTCTGGTGTCCGGGCCGTACATTCAGCACAATCCGCTTTTCCCCAATGGGCTCGACGGCATCATGGCCTACATCAAGCAAGCCGGCAGGATTCCTTGCGAGGTGAAGCGTATCGCCATCGACGGGGATCTGGCCTTCATACACGTGCGTTATTTGAATTGGGCCGGCAAGGAAACTGCTGGCGTCGACATCTTTCGCTTCGATGGCGAAGGCAAGATCGTCGAGCATTGGGATGTCCTTCAACCCGTCCCGGCCTCCTCCAACAACCGCAACACGATGTTTTGAGAAGAATCCTGCAGGGCAAAATGTTCAGCGATTTCGGGAACGCTCACTTGACTAGGATCACAAATAGTTCCAAGTCACAACGGTTTTCCAAACCGCCGCCGAACCGAGCGGTCGTTACGCATGTGAGTAAGAATCCTCCGGTGCATCACAAGAATTGCTTACAACGGGTTGCAAACGGCACGCGTGCTCACGAGGCAGGGGTGTCCAAACTCAGGGCGCCCGCTTGGCAGGTATACCTGTTGTTTGGAAATATTTTCGCACGTCTTCGCAGAACGGTCCCAGCGTCCAACTGGCGTCCAAAACTCGGTCAATTTTGGTTGATTTCGGGGGACTGACTCGTGTAAGGGCAATTGAATCATCAAGACTTAGGGTTTGCTCGTCGACTCATAACCCGAAGGTCGTCAGTTCAAATCTGCCCCCGCAACCAAAAGTTCTTTTGTTTCAACACTTTCCGCGAAACCCGCAAGCATCCGAATTTGTAGGTTGCAAAATGGATTCGAGATTTGCCCGTTGAAACCCCCAGCTCAGGTCTCAATCCAGGCGCGGTCTTATGGTTTCCGGTTTGCCCCGTCATCCGAGCACAATCTGATGGGAGCCTCCGCTGGCCAGTGCCCCTGCTGTGAGCAGATTCGGCGGTATAGTTCTGTCACAGTGTGCCGCGGCGTGTGTCTAACTAGATCAGAGGAGACACAACCATGAGCGTGAATGAGCTCCAAATTAACACAGCAGTTCGCCGACGCTTTCGATCAGCGCGACCTCAAGACTTTCCTGGCGATGCTTTCTGATGACGTGGAGGTGTTCGACCACGTTCCGTATCGGTTCGACGGCAAGCCGCTCTTCGCCAAGTATCTCAATGAGGTGGTCGAGGGCTTAGCCACAGCGAGCTTCGGCTTCCGACAACCATCGTGTCGCATGTACAGCGATGAAGTGGGCATCGTAAATGCTCATGACATGTTTAAGGGAGTCACCAAAGACGGCAAGATCCTCTCGATCCATGGCCGAACTACGTTGGTCTTCATCAAACAAAGCGGGCAGTGGAAGATTGTGAGCGCCCACTTCTCTGCAATACCCAAGGCTCTGTGAGAATCGAGCCAGGGCATATCGACGCTTGGAGGTGCACCATGACTATCCATAATCCGCTAGCAGATAATTCCCCCGACCACGAGGACCAAAGCCTTGTTCTACGCGCACGCTCGGGAGATCACCAGGCGCTCGAAGACCTGGTCCAGCGGCACCAAACGTGGATCTACAACATCGCCATTCGCATGCTCCACCATCCGCAGGATGCTGAGGACACCACGCAAGAGATCCTCATCAAAGTGCTCACCCGG
>DASZGG010000067.1:0-2707 GCA_035939025.1 Chthoniobacterales bacterium
AAATGGATGCGCAGCATCTATTTAAGAGCTTTCTTAGCCCGCAATGAGCTCGTCGCTTCGGCTTTCGCGTGATTTTTGCGGGCTAGAGAGCATAAGCTCGCTATCACTTTGACTTTGAGTCCCAAGCACTATGGAAAAGTTCTACATCGGTCTTGCCAATGGAATTCACGATCCGGCGATGGCCGTAGTCGATTCAGATGGCGAAGTGATCTACGCAGAAGGCACCGAGCGGCCTCTGCAGAACAAGCGGGCCGTGGGTTTAACAGCGGATCTGCGCGAGACAGTACGTCGCGTGATCAAAGAGCACTGCAATCCGCACGCCGAGTTTATTGTGGCGAAACCTTTGAGCCAGCGCGTGCATCGGGTTCTCAGCGTGTTGAACGTACTCGGCGCGACGGACCATGAGCAGCTTCCTCGTCGTCCGGCCGTGATGACAAAGTTCCTCCTCGAGAAGAACGTGTTGTTCGCGGAGACCTGGCTTGCGTATACGAGTATTTGTCTCTCGGGAGGAAACATTGCAGACATTTTACGAACTGAGTTCGGCAATGGCAAAGTGTCGTATGTGAAGTTTGACCACCACTACGCTCATGCCGCTAATGCCAGCTTTACCAGCCCGTTCGACGAGGCGGCTTGTATGATTGTCGACGGCTATGGGGAAGGGGGTTCGATCAGCTATTTCGAATACAGAAAGGGCAGGTTGCGCGAGCGATATCGGGTCAAGGGCGAGGAAAGCCTCGGCTTCCTCTATGGGGTTTGCACCAGTTTCTGCGGCTTTAATACCGAAAAAGGCGAAGAGTGGAAGCTCATGGGACTTGCGCCGTACGGTAAACTAGATCCGAAGATCCTCGAAGCCTTCAGATCCCTGGTCAAGGTCGACGGGCTTTCCATAAGATATCCGTCTCTGCGATCCGTTAAAGCCTGGTTCGACCAAATGAAAACCTTCACCCGTGAAAAGAAGGCCTCGCCGATGGACTTGGCGGATTTAGCTTACACCACGCAAGATTTTTACACGGAGGTCATGACCAAGCTGCTGAACAATCTCTATGCACTCCGGATATCGGATAACCTGACAATTGGTGGTGGCTGCGCCTTGAATTCTTCTTACAACGGCCAGATCGTGGGTCTCACCTCCTTTAAACATCTGCATGTTCCGTGCGCCCCGGCGGACGATGGCAACGCGTTGGGAGCAGCCCTTTTGGCGTATTTTCAAGATCATCCTGAGCGGAAACCGAGAGGCGTCGTGCAAAGCCCTTTTCTCGGCGCATCCCTCTCCAAGCGGACGATCGCGAACCTGGCCAGATTTGGCGGAATCGGTAAACTTCATCATTTGCCAGGAACCATTCACCGCGCGACGGCCGAGCTGCTGGCCGGGGGAAAGCTGGTTGGCTGGGTGCAAGGGCGGGCCGAGTTCGGTCCGCGTGCCCTGGGTAACCGGTCGATTCTCGCCGACCCACGCCCCGTCGACATGAAAGACCGGATCAATACGCTGGTCAAATTTCGCGAAGAGTTTCGCCCGTTTGCCCCTTCGATTCTGGATGAATTTGGCGATGAGTATTTCGAAAACTATCAAGTGTCGCCTTACATGGAACGTACTCTGACCTTCAAAGAATCTGTACGACAAAAAATCCCGGCGATCGTTCACGTTAACCGGACCGGTCGCCTCCAATCGGTCCGTCGCGAGTGGAACGAGCGATTTTACGATCTCATCTATGCTTTCTACGAGCTTACCGGTGTCCCGTTGCTGTTAAATACGAGCTTTAACATTATGGGCAAACCAATCATGCATTCCGTGGAAGATGCGGTAGGATTATTTTACACAACTGGCCTCGATGCACTCGCCATCGAAGACTACCTGATTGAAAAGTAGAGGCCCGAAAAACGGAGATTGCTCGATTCGAGCCTCATGAAAACTCCAATTCTCGTGCTCCTTTCGTTGTACTTCGGTTTCGCGGTGGGAGCCGCTGAAAGGAACCCTCCGTCCGCCCAAGAGGTCATAATCGATTGGGGAATGAGAGATCTCAGCACATTTGTTCTTCGCGTTGACGACAAGGTGGACCTCGAATTGGGCCTTACTGGAATTATTTGCTGAAGGCCGTTTTGAAGGAGGGTCTGGGACGGTTTTTTTGCCCTGAAGTGGGCTGCAGGGTTCAGCCCGGGGTTTTAACCGGGTTTTAACCCCGGGCCACGGCGACGCGCCCTAAAGGGGCGCAAGATCGAGCGTCGCGATTACGATTCTGGCCGAAGGTTTGTCTTTTACTGATTCGCGAATGATCGGTATCTAGGGAAGGAGATATGCCGAATCTTTTCATGCGCCTCCTCCGTTTTCTGCTGCTTGGTTTGGTTTTCTTTGTCGGGGGTCTTGCTGTCGTCTGGACGGCCGGCGCACTTTACTTTGACCTGCCGGCGCCGGCGCTGCTGCGGACTATTGCCGCCGCTGCTTGGACACTGGCCGCTGCGCTTCTTGGAACTTTCTTTGGTTGGCGTGGAAGGGTTGGCGTTCTCTTGGCCTTTCTTCTGATTCTCGGATGGTGGGTTACCTTGACTCCTCGCCAAGATCGCGATTGGCAACCATCAGTAGCGAAACTGGCCTACGCCACTCGTGAAGGAGATCACATTACCGTTCACGATATTCGCAATTTCGAATATCGGAGCGCCGCCGACTTCACGCCGCGCTACGAGACAAGGGAGTACGATCTAGCCAACCTGC
>DASZGG010000068.1:0-4241 GCA_035939025.1 Chthoniobacterales bacterium
CGATCGGCAGAGTCCGAGCCAGCATCGCTCACCGACCGCTAAGGATTTGTGAGCGATGGCGGCTGAATACCGCACCGTCCTCAATTACAAAGAGCTTCACCACTGTTTCGACGGCTTCGTCCATGTGCCATCGACGACAACACTCGTCAGGTCGATGCGGGAGTTGCTCTGGATCAGCTGAGCGACCCTTTTTAGCTCGAGGCGAACGCATCCGTGTGAGGCTGCGGACTTCGGAACAGACGGAAAATAATGGAGAGCGACGCCTCGCGCCCGAACAAACCAGGTGACGTAGGTTGCGCGAGAATCACTGTTCAAACTGCCTTGGAATCCTGAAACGACAAAAGTTCCCTTGGGAGTACACTTGCTGCCAGAGCGCTGACTGGTGGCTGGATCGTCGCAATTCAGCCCCTTCAATCCCGCACCGGGTGAACTGCGAAAGGGCCCGGACTCCTGCGCGGCTGCCTGTGGCCCTGTCCATGTCAGGGTCACGGGATGATCTGGATCCTCTAGCTTGACCGAGATTTGTTGGATATACGTTTCAGGAAAATCGCTGTTGCGGAAGGGGTGCGGCGCTGAAACTTCGGCGAGCGCGAGTTCTTTATTTCTCGGTTGTGTCTTGTTGGTTGCCGCGCCGGAAGCCTTGGCACGATCCACAGCTTCTAGTTTCTTGGCTTCTGCAATGCGTTCCTGCAACGTAGGCACCGCCGGTACTTTGGTTGGTTTCTTAGGTGCGTCGGTCTGCTTCCCGGGTGCTGTTTTCTTGGTGGCAGGCTTCCTTTTGGTTTTGGTGTTACTCGCCTGGTCACCCTTGCTGGCATTAGCCGATAGCGAAGTGGCTTTTTTCATTCCACGGGCCAAGTTGCACTCCGGTTCAAGAAAGCGCAAGGATGTAAGACACCGGGCCTATGGAGATCAGCCGAATATTTTTAAGTAGCTGGTTGAGTTAAGTAGCTGGTTGAGGCGGCGGATTGGCCGCGTCGCCCGGCATCAAATTCTCATCCTCTACTTTCGCGTTGAGATTTCCCTTTTGATCGTATTCCAGGCTGACGACCCAGCCGAACACATCTTCGGGCCATCTTCCGTCAGGAAGTAATTTGTGAGGATCGGCGCCCAAAGCGGCGAGCAATTTCGGGATCTTCCCGTGATGCCAGCAAACAAGGATATTCTTATTGCTGTAACGTCCGGCGTGAAGCTCCTGAGCAAGTGCCGCATACTCGTCGTCTTTGAAATCCGTATTGATAACGAGTCCGAGAGCCTTGCTCAGCGGTTTGATGGTTAGCCTGGGACGCTTGCTCTCTCGGGAGTCCTTCGCGGCAAATAGGTAGTCAAAATGAATTGCATTCGAATTAACAGTGAAATGCTTGAAATAATCCACATAGGCGTTGGCTCGTGCATCCCCGGCGGGAGCCAACCCGTCACCAGCGTCGGATTTCTCGGCGTGACGAACGATGATAATGACGCTGCTTTGCAGTTGGCTGGCATTCGTACAATGCACGCCCATCCAGAGCAGAACCACCGCGATTAACGATATGAGGTTCTTCATACCGATAAAACTAAACTAGATTTGCAGTTTGCACCTTACTCCTTTCGGGTACTAGGCAAGCATACGTGAATCATTTAGGATCTGGTTGGTAGCCAATCCCCACAACTCTTCATGATAACCCGAGCACGTTTAATTTTTTCAGATCGTTTACCCGATCTGACCTCCTTGGTAGCGGTTTTCTCGTTACTGCCATTCGGTGGTTCGCTGACGGCGCAACCGGTAGATCGCTATTCCTTACCTCTCGATCGAGAGGCACCACGCGGCGTCCAAACCATCCGATATTCCGTTCCAAACGGTCGCCCCGACGAAATCTCGGTCCTTCCTCGCCATCTCACATTTGCCAAATACCAGGGAGAGGACGGAGCCGAAGATACCGCCGAGGAGAAGAAACTCGGACGTTACGATTTTTACAAGCCCGGCAATACGCCTGATGACGGTGCTGTGGCCCTCCTTCCGAAAAACAAGAGCACCAGTGCGGCGGTAGAACTTTTCGAGATTCCTAAGGGCAGTTCCAAGCCTGCAGAGGAAACCGCCTCCTATTGCACGTCGATTCGCAAAACCAGCAAGGATTTAGCGAAGTTCAAACAGACCGACAATGCCTTCACCACAACCAACACTGCGGCAATCCTCGGATATTATCACGTATCAAGGGCACTAGGCGATATCTGCGAAATTCAACCGGCGATTCTGCGGACCATGGATATTGAACAGCACAAAAAGGTGGTGAAGCTGGCAGCCGATCTTGGCATCGGGGGAACAGTGAGGAAAAGCTGGAATTTGTTTAACAAATATTACGCCAATCCAAAGGCTTCTTCGGTCGCGGCGAGCCTTTTCACCAATGATTTTCAACAGATTTATGGAGCGCTTCTGAAAAACACCCGCGGCGAAGAACACTACGATGAATGGCTTCGCGCAGGGAACAACCTCAGTTCGGTCCAGGCCTTTCGGAATATGGCTGATTCGCGGCCGGTCGCCGCCATTGTCGGCTCCTCGCAGTTCACTCCGAAGAACGTGCAGGCCTTGGTTGGCATGCGCGATATGAGCGAACTCATCCTGCTCGACTATCTTCTTGCGCAATCGGACCGACTGACGGGTGGAAACATTAGCGATTTCGACGTGGTCTACTATCTCCAGGACAACCAGGTGAAGCACTCGCGCAAAGTCGACGATGTTCCACCCGGCGCCACTCAGGTGAGCGTCAAGAAACTGACGATTGTCGATACTGACGCCGGACTCGTTAACCAGAATGTGTTCGAGCAAAAAGGGTATCTTAACCAGATCTGTCACCTGCACCCAGATACGTACAATCGACTCCTCGATTTCGCGCAGCGCTGGAAAACCGATCCGGAGGTTAAGGCGTTCTTTCACCAGGAGTGCACCTTCAGCAACGGGCAGCTGGCGCGATTTGAGAAAGATCTATTGACCGCCGCAGCGGTCATGCAAAGCCGGCGGAATGCCGGGAAGCTGTTACTGGATCTCGATCTCGACGAATTTTTCAAGTCCGTGCACTCTTAAGAGCCTGTCTGGAAATGTCACTTTCTGGCTGCGAGCCGCCTGATGATCAATTAGATCGTGGCGATGCGAATCCACGCTGGCCAACCTGCATGCCTCTCAGGCGTAAGCGATGGCTCCAGCCTTTGCCCGAGAAGGCGTACCACGGAGGGCAAAGGCCGGAGCCTTCGCTTACGCTTGTGAGGGCGTGCAGGCTGGTATACTGGAGATACAGCGTATCGACCGAAAAAACCCCCACTATGAAAGCCATTGTTTACGATGCCCCGCGACAGTTTACATACCGCGATATTGAAACACCTAAGATACAACCCGACGAAATTTTACTGCGTGTGGACGCGTGCGGCCTTTGCGGCACCGACCTTCATGTTCACGAAGGGGAATTTGGACCGCGCTTCCCGCTCACACCGGGTCACGAATTTTCCGGAGAGATCGTTGAACTGGGTTCGGAGGTGAAAGGACTGAAGATGGGCCAGCGAGCCACCGCGAGCACCACCATGCCGTGCGGCGAATGTTTTTACTGCAAGCGTGGCGACTTTCTGGAGTGCGAAAACCTGGGCGGGATCGGGGTAGAGGTCAACGGGGCTTTTGCAGAATACATTAAACTTCGCTCCAATCTGGTGTTCCCGATTGATAAACTATCATTTCGGCAGGCAGTTATGATCGAGCCGACGGCTTGCGCCTGCCACGGCATGGAAGTCCTAGCCATGAAGCCCGGTAGCAACGTCCTTTTGATGGGCGCCGGTCCGACGGGACAAGTAGTAGGTCAACTACTCAAACTGAACGGCGCGTCCCGCCTTACTGTAGCGGCCCCGGCGGGGCCGAAATTAGATCTCATCGCCCGCCTGGCCGCCGACGATGTCGTAGCGGTGGATCGCAAAGATCCGGAAGTTCATCGGCGTCGTCTCAGAGAGCTTAGTCCCAATGGATTCGACTACGTCGTTGAAGCTACCGGCTCTCCACAAATGCTTCAAGATGCGATGAGCCTCGTGCGCCGCCGCGGGACGGTTCTGGTGTATGCCGTTTATCCTGACCACGCCCTTACTCAAATCAAACCGGCCGATATTATGCGACGCGAACTGACGATCAAGGGTTCTTTCGCTCAGATGAACTCTTTTCCAAGGGCGCTAGACTACCTCGAGAGCGGAAAGATTAAGGTGGATGAGCTCGTCACGCACGAGGTTCCGCT
>DASZGG010000069.1:0-2906 GCA_035939025.1 Chthoniobacterales bacterium
GACATCTAAATGTTTTTAACTGGGCCTGCTCACTAACGAGGCTTCAAAATGAGAAAATCGAAAAGAGAAACCGAAGAGACCCGCAAACGCATCGTCGAAATGGCGGCCGACGAGTTTCGCCAGCATGGAATCGTCACGTCCGGCATAGCCGATCTAATGGCTGCGGCCGGCTTAACGCATGGTGCATTTTATCGGCATTTCGAATCGAAGGAACAACTCGTGGCCGAGGCTACAGCCGCCGCTCTTGACACGCTCGTTGATGCTTTGTCTAGCGCGGCCGGCGGAAAGAAGGGTCGGAACGGTTTGAAAGCAGTCTCAGCGGCGTACGTCTGCGCGGAGCATCGAGACAATCCCCGCGATGGCTGTCCTTTGGCTGCGCTCGGCAGCGAACTCGCTAGGTCGGATAAAAGGGTTCGAGATGTAGCAACGACCGGGTTTTCGAGGATGATCGAAATTCTAGCCGCTCATTTTGACCAGGCCAGACCAGCGGAAGCGAGGAAACGGGCTATGGCCACTGCTGCGGCGATGATCGGTGCCGTAACGATGTCACGCGTACTGACGGACCAAAAGTTGTCCGACTCACTTCTTCAAGCGGTTGAGGAAAGCATGACGCGTGCGTGAAGACATGGCCCCATTCCCAGCCGACCCGTGGGATTGTTGCGTGGAAGTAAGCCTTAACTGGATTCAGACAGAAACTTCTTCGCCCGGAACCACTTCAACGCCTCCCGATCTCCTGGATGCGCGAACGCCCGAACTCAACTGTCTCGAATTGCCGCAGGCAGACTACTCGGATCGTCCGACCCCCGACTTTTTGGCGCTCTCCTAGTAGAAGGGTTCAGTCAGATTTGTTGAACTGAAAACAATCGTTCTTTACTCATCATCGGGTGCAACGCTCTTCTGGAGTCAATGCCGGCACAAACGGAATCAACCAACCTGCTCTCACCGTTCTCGGACTTGCGAGTGCGATATGGGCTCAAGCTGAGCCTCGCTTCTTTGCTTTCCTTGTATGTCGCGCTGGTTCTTAGACTGGAGTATCCGAACTGGGCGGTCCTGACGACCCTGGTCATGATGAATTCCCACTTTGTCGGATCCACAGCGCTCAAAGCATTGCTACGATGCGTCGGCACGATCGGTGGGGCACTCCTTGGAATCTGGCTGGTCGGTACCTACGCCTCCAGTCCGGTTCTTTTCCTTCTCTTGATTTTCATCATTTTGGGGATTGCCGTTTACAAGTTCGGCCAGTATCCGGGTAGCCAGGCGCCTTATGCATACTACCTCGTCGGATTGACAACGTTGAGCGTCGCAACCTACGGGATTCAGGATCCCTCTGATGTATGGAGAATCGGACTGAATCGAGCGTTGGAAATTCTCGTAGGAAGTTTCAGCTCTTTGGCGGTGACCAGCATTATCTGGCCGCGTCACGCGCGCGAAGAGTTCTTCGAACTGAGCTGCAAAGCACTAGAGACAGCCGCTGAGGTTGTATCGCTGGAAACCGCCTCTTACATCCAGCACCGGGACAGGTCTGGTCAACTGGAACAGCTCCAGAACCGATTTGAACAACAGGTTTCGACGCTTCGCAATCTGCTTCAGGCCGGCGCGAGGGAGAGCACTCGCTTCTATGGGCGGCTTGGCAACTACAACGCATTCGTGGTTTCGCTGACAAACCTGTTTCAAGCCGCTCTGCACCTTGAGACAAAACGAGAAGAAGAGTCACAGTATATTGCAGGAATCCAAAATGAACTCGCAGGCGTATCGACTGCCATCGCCGAGGAGTTTCAGATTCTGATGCGCCCTTATTCTCCCGGCGCCCGGGTTCCGGAGACTAAGCTCGGCGAGTCTTTCGACACCCTCTTGGAGAAACTGAGTGCGTTGCGGGCGGCTGGTCTATTTGGGGAAGCAACGATTGAAACAAATATCGACTTTTTTTCGCATATCGGTTCGCTTCGGACGATTCGGTATGAACTTCTCGAGATGCGGCAAATCCAACAAGGACTACCGCGGCTCAGGTCGGCTCAACCCGAACGCAAGCCGGCTTGGGACTTATTACCCACGATTGACTGGCTCTGGATGAGGACCGCTTTTAAAGCCGCACTTGCTGCCGCTCTGTCGCTTTTGTTAATAAGATGGATTCATCCGCCGGGCCCGGCCGCGCTGCCTTTGGCCGCCCTGCTTTTCAGCGTGTTGCAACGCACTTTTATTCGAGCCGGAGGGACAGGCGACCTCCGCGCGTTTCAGAGACTTTTTTTCGCCTGCCTTATTTTGTCCGTCTACGCTGCGTTCCTGATACTCATCACACCATTTTTGGCGGACTACCTCGTCATGAATTTGTTCCTGTTCATTGGGTTGTTCATTTTCGGTTTTATGACCGCTCGCACTCCTGGATTTTCGTTCTGGGCAATTGTGACCATTCTGAGCACGAGCACGTTAGTGGGTTTGAATGCGCAGGTACCGGTCGCAAGCAGCACGATTATTGATTCGGTCCTGGGACTAATTACAGGATTGGCTATCGCGACAGTAATAGGGAGAGTGATCTGGCCCTTGCTGCCCCAACGATTGTTGCGTGACGATTTGGTGGAATTCTTAGACCAGTTAAAGGCGTTTTCAAACCGGAAGCTACCGATGAAGAGAATCCTGACCCGGTTGGCGCTATTGCCTATTGAAGCGCTGCAAGCGCTGCAATCCGCAAAAAGAATTCCGCTGCCTGGTTTTACGGGAGAGCAGCAGCGCCAGTTCGAATTGCTTATACGCGCCCTCTCGAGTTTCGCAGCTCACCGAACGGCCCTTGCCAGGCGCCGAATCGAACTTCCGGCGAAGCTGGACGCACTTGTGCATTCCGAGCTTGAGCGATTGGAAATTGAATTTGACCAGATGACAGACGCCTTCGCTGATTGCTTTCGGAAAGGTGA
>DASZGG010000070.1:0-5278 GCA_035939025.1 Chthoniobacterales bacterium
GTCTCGGTGCGATTCATCTTCCCATTTATCCAAACATTTCCGCCGAAGAACATGAATATATCCTCAGCGATTCCGAGGCGAAACTACTCTTCGTGTCGAGTGAACGGCTCTACCAACTGATAGCGCCGCTTCGAAAGAAGCTGCCTGCTCTGCGGGACATCTACACCTACGACCCGGTTAACGGCGCAAGACAATGGACGCAGATCAAGACCTCGGGCCAGGAAGGTCTCAATGACCCCAACAATAAAATCGCGCTGGAAAAAATTAAGGCGGCGGTTAATCCGGAAGATCTCGCGACCTTGATCTATACCTCCGGAACAACCGGCAATCCAAAGGGTGTTATGCTCTCCCACGCAAATCTGGTCACGAACTGTATGATCTGCGCGCCGATCATGCAGAGCGCGCCACACGAGCGTGCTCTGTCATTCCTCCCGTTGTGTCACATTTACGAACGCACGGTTATCAATCTCTATGTGTACACTGGGACTTCAGTCTATTTTGCGCAGAATCTCGATACCATCAGCGAAAATCTCCGTGAGGTGCATCCGGAGATCTTCTCGACCGTACCCCGGCTTTTGGAGAAAATTTATGAAGGGATTGTCGCGCGAGGAAATCAGCTGCCGGGACTGAAGAGGACTTTGTACTTTTGGGCGCTTCGCCTTGCGCGACAATTCGAACCGGGCGCACCGATCAGCTGGGTAAAACGTTTGCAACTTGAGGTTGCCGATTGGCTCGTGTTTGCCCGTTGGAGAGAAGCGGTGGGCGGTCGCCTTCGTGCGATTATGTCGGGTTCAGCGGCTTTGCAGCCGCGTCTGGCTCGAGTATTCTGGGCGGCTCGCATGCCGGTATACGAGGGCTACGGACCTACGGAAGCTTCCCCGGTCATCTCCGTAAATAATCCAGCGAAAGGGCTTAACAAGATCGGCACCGTGGGCCCGGTAATCCCCGGCGGTGAAGTCAAAATCGCGGAGGATGGAGAGATCCTCTATCGCGGCCCCAACGTGATGATGGGCTATTACCACCGGCCGGAACTGACCTCGGAAACGATCGATGCCGACGGCTGGTTACATACGGGCGACGTCGGTGAGTTCGACGGCATCTTCCTAAAAATAACAGACCGAAAAAAGGAAATGTTCAAAACATCCGGCGGTAAGTACATCGCGCCGCAGCAGGTCGAGAATAAATTGAAGGAGTCGGGATACATCGCTCAGATCATGGTTGTCGGGGAAAATCGTAAATTCCCTGCGGCACTAATCGTGCCCGCATTCAACGTCGTCGTTCAACATTTCGAACAAAAGGGCGTTCACTTTAATTCGAATGGGGAGATCGTAGCTCACCCTGAAGTTAACGCCTTGATCGAAGCCGAGATCCGGCAGTTGAATCAAAACTTCGGGCGTTATTCGCAGATCAAGAAATTCGCCCTACTCGGGGAAGAATGGTCGATCGCCGGAGGCGAGCTGACACCGACTCTCAAATTGAAACGAAGACAGCTGCTTAAAAAGTATGCAAAAGAGGTTGGGTCGCTCTATAGCGCTGACGGGGAAACTGAGAGCGGCGGAGGCGCACGCGACGCCATTTGAATCAACCCCAAAAAGACTCGATGGTTTGTTAGTGTACCGTCTCACATATAATGATGATGTCGCCGCAGGTCAGTTGGCTGTTTTTCAAGGCGCGAGCGAAGCGCCCCTATCTGGATTCATACGGGTCGAGCGAGCAACGCGGAAAAACAGCCAACCGGCCGCGGCCCGGAGGGTTGCGTTGAAAATGGGCCGGCGGCTGCGTTGCTCGTCGGTTACGTCCCGCACCAGTTTGAGGGGCGCCGAGGCAAACCAGACCGCCACAGGCCTAAAACTGGTGCGGGATGCGCCCTCCTCGCGCCTTGCCGACGGCCCATTTTGAACGCAACGACATCATCATTATATGTGAGACGGTGCACTAGGTGGCACCGTGAGCTGTTATCCTGGACGCTGTCGCACGGCGCATAAAGCGAACCTTCGATTTTAGAGCAGACGTTTATGAAAGAACCGGTTTACATAGTGGACGGTGTCCGAACTCCGTTTGCCAAAGCGGGTACAACTTTGGCAGATATCGAGGCGGTCGAACTGGGTAAGGCTGCTGTCGGGCTTCTGGTAGCTCGCACTGGAATCGATCCGTCAAAAATCGAAGAGGTCATATTCGGTTGCGTAGGCCAACCGGCCGATGCGGCAAACGTTGGTCGAGTGATTGCGCTGCGAGCCGGCATACCGGAGTCGGTCCCGGCTATTACGGTTCATCGCAATTGCGCTTCAGGGTTCGAGGCGGTTACTCAAGCTGCGGAAAAGATGCTGGTCGGACGCGGCGACATTTTTGTCGTAGGTGGGGTCGAAAGCATGTCGCAGATTCCGTTGTTATATTCCTACGAAGCCGCCAAGAAGTTTGGGGCGTTCGCACGAGCCAAGAATCTTTCCCAGAAACTAGGCGTGCTGAGCAGTTTCCGGCCGACGGATTTTCAACCACGGATCGGTCTCCAGCTTGGACTCTCCGACCCGGTCTGTGGGTGTAACATGGGCCAAACGGCTGAGAACGTCAGCCGCGACTTTAGCATAACGCGGGAAGAGCAGGATACATTTGCCATGAGGTCCCATCACAAGGCTGTCGCAGCTCGAGAAAAGCTGAAACAGGAGATCACACCCGTGTATTTACCGAAGGCGAAAAATGGCCGGACCTTCATGGACCAGGACAACGGTCCGCGGGAAAATCAAACGAAGGAGGCTTTGGCTAAACTGAAGCCGTTCTTTGAACCGGATACCGGAACGGTGACAGCTGGTAATTCCTCGCAGGTTACGGATGGGGCCGCGGCTCTGCTGCTAATGACCGAACGCGCGCTGAAGGAGTCCGGATTAACTCCGCTCGGTCGCCTCGAGGGTTACGCTTACGCCGGGCTGGACCCTTCGCGCATGGGTCTCGGCCCGGTCTACGCAATTCACCGTGCGGAACAGAAGACCGGCCTCAGCCTCAAAGATGCCGATATCATCGAAATCAACGAGGCGTTCGCCGCTCAGGTGATCGGCTGTCAAAAGGCAGCAAAATTGGAAACTTATTCACGGAAGCATCTTCAACGCGAAACAGCGCTTGGGGAGATTCCGGACGAGATTCTGAACGTCAACGGAGGCGGAATTGCTCTCGGACACCCGGTTGGAGTGACCGGATCCCGGTTGGTACTAACCGCGCTGAAAGAACTGCACCGACGAAATGCCAATCGCGCGCTGGTCTCGCTATGCGTCGGAGGCGGGCAAGGTGGCGCGCTCTGGTTAAACCGGAGCTGAGAGGAGATTGCTGCCATGAATCAAAATATTCAACGCGAAGTATCAGACTCCCGGATAGCGATTCTCACTTTTGACCGACCCGACTCGACCGCCAACATCTTCGACGAACTGACTCTCCGCGAACTTAGTGAACACTTGAATTTCCTCGAGTCGGAAAAAGGCCTTAAAGGTCTGATTATTCGAAGCGCGAAACCGAAGATTTTTATCGCAGGTGCAGATCTAAATGGCTTTGCCCAGGCCATGAGTGCGGAGCACATCGCGGTTTTGATCGAACGAGGTCAGCAGACATTTGATCGAATTGCCCGTCTCCCCTACCCGACGGTTGCCACTATTCACGGTGTCGCGCTTGGAGGCGGCTTTGAGATCGCCTTAGCGTGTGACTACCGTATTGCCTCGTCCGATTCCGCGACAAAAGTTGGACTGCCGGAAACGAATCTCGGAATTTTGCCGGCGTGGGGAGGCTCAACTCGGCTGCCGAAACTGATCGGTTTGCCGAACGCGCTGGAGGCAATCCTGACCGGGCGTCAGTATGCCGCAAAACAAGCTCTTAAACTGGGGATGGTAGATTCGGTCGTCCACCTGGAGCGATTACCGGGCGTGGCGAACAGGATGATTCAGGAAAGCGAAGGCAAAAAGCGATCCTATAAACTGCATATCGCGAATCGGCCGCCCGTGTCGCAATTCATCAAATCCCAAGTCGAGAAAAAGACATTAGCGAGGACGCGAGGACATTACCCGGCGCCGCTTAAGGCCCTTGAGGTAGTGTGCGCCAGTCTTAACGTCTCCCACGAGCAGTCGCTCGCCAATGAGAAGAATTACTTCGTTGAATTGGCTCTCACCGAGACCGCACAAAACCTGATCGGGCTCTTCTTTCTTCAGGAGCGTGCCAAGAAAATCAAACCTGATCTTCAACCAGCGGCGGTAATGCCGGCGAAAACGATAAAGAGAGGTCTGGTCATTGGTGCCGGGCTGATGGGGGCCGGCATTGCGCAATGGCTGAGCAGTCGCGGAATTCGCGTTCTGCTCAAAGACGTCGGACCGGCGCCATTAGGGAAAGGAATGCAGGCCATCGCAAAAATTTACCGGGAAGCGGTTAAACGTCATCTGTTTTCGGAAACAGAGGCACGTAATGGCTATGATCGGATACTTCCGTTTTTTGAGGAGATTCCGCTCCGAGATGTGGACGTGGTGATCGAAGCCGCCGTCGAAAAGCTAGAACTGAAGCAGGCGATCTTCGCTGACCTGGAATCAAAAGTTTCACCCGGGACCCTTCTGGCGTCGAATACTTCTGCTCTTTCGATCGACGCAATTGCGTCCTCACTCGAACATCCTGAACGGGTAGTCGGGATCCATTTCTTTAACCCGGTGCATCGGATGCAGCTGGTAGAGCTGGTTCGCGGCACAAAGACAGATGCGGCGAGTCTGCACACCGCGTTAAAGTTCGCAAAGGGAATTGGCAAGCTGCCGGTCCTGGTCAAGGATAGCCCTGGATTCCTCGTAAACCGGATCCTGTTGCCCTACATGGTTGAAGCGGTGCGCTTATTTGCTGAGGGCCATCGAGTTGAAACGATCGATCGTGTGATGCTCGATTTCGGGATGCCCATGGGCCCGTTGCGACTAATCGACGAAGTCGGTTTGGACGTCTCCGAACACGTAGCGAAAGACCTCGAGCAACGTGTAAAACATCTGGCACCGCTTAACGACCTCCTCAGCAAGATGATCCAGAAGGGATGGCTCGGCCGGAAGTCCGGGATGGGTTTTTACAAATATGGCCCCGGCGACGACCGGAAGGTAAATCCGCAACTAGGCAGCTTTCAGCCAGCCGAACCAACGACGGTGAATGAAGGTGATCTGCGTGATCGGCTGGTTCTCCTAATGGTCAATGAGGCAGCGCGTACCCTCGAAGAGAAAGTGGTCGACGCTCCGGAAGATGTGGATTTTGGCATGATCATGGGAACCGGCTGGGCGCCCTT
>DASZGG010000071.1:0-4810 GCA_035939025.1 Chthoniobacterales bacterium
TCCGCTGCTTCACCGGCAGCAACGTAATCCCCATCGACATGAACGAATTCGATCAAATTATTGAAGGGATCGCGGGCAAAGAATCGTTTCCGGAGAGGCAATGGCCGGGCGTCCTCGATATCGTATCCGGCGTAACTTAGTGCCTCACGTTGGCGCTTAAGATCGTCAATCTCGAGGCAAAAATGATGCCGGGTGTTGGCAGGCACCGGCTCATCGTCCGGCACACAATGCAGCTCAACTCCAGGCATACCGGTGTCAAACCAGATCCATCCCAATGGCTTGACCACTTTAGGAATCGGCTTTTCTCGAAATCCGAGAACCCCAACATAAAACGCGCGCAGCCGCGCTTCCTCACCGGGAGGGAAAGTAATCGTGACGTGCTGAAACTTTGGTAACGCCGAATCGCTTACGTTCATACTCAGCAATTTCGAACGAATTTCCTCGAACGCAATCGACGAAGCGTCCCTTTTAAGAACTCAAGAACCAAGAATGGTGCGATGCAGAACTCGGCGCGAGATTGTAGTTCTTCTTGAATTCTTGAATTCTTGAATTCTTCGAAAGGAGCCTACGCCCTTGCGCCTGCGCCCAGCATTCACTAGAAGTTGATTTCGATGACCGCGACGCTCCAAACCCACCTGCTGAAACGATGTCTTCCGGTGATCATCGCCCTCGCCGGTTCCGGGATGGCATTTGGCCAAACAGCACAGCCCGCTGCCCCGTCACAAAAACCGCAAGCGAATCCCGAAAATCCAGCTTTGCGGTCACACGGGCAGTCCGATAAGGCTACCTCGGAGGAATCGTTGGTAAACAAGTCACAACTCGAACGGCTGACAAATGCAGCCGATAAAGTGTTGAACCGCATCCAAAACGAAGAGAACGATCTCTATTTGCGAGTCAATTATTTCGAGAAGCCCGACCGACTCGATCCGAACAGCTACGCATCCAAGGAGGAGGTTGCACAATGGCAAGGCTTGCTAAAGCAGTTAAAAGAGAAACATGATCTTGTGGCTCAACTTTATGCCGACCTCGGAAAAGACCTGGATGCAGTCTTAAAAGATTCCGGCGTCAGCAAAGACCTTGTCGACCAGTTCAAGAAGTTAGTCATGGACGGTTTTCCTTGGGAAGAGATCGAGAAAAAGAAAAAACTGATTGCTGACTTGATCGACGAACAGGGGAAGCTCTTGTCATTTTACGACAAGAACTGGGGTTCCTGGACCACGAGCACGAATCCAAACAAACCTGAGTTCACTTCCGCTTCCGCCGCAAGTATCTACAAAAAGCTCCGCGACCAGATATTAAACACCAGCGAACAAATTGAAAAAGAGTATAAGACAATGAGCGAGTAGCAATCAAGATGCCAAATATGAGCTCAGTCCCTCCTCAATTGGCCAGTCTGACTCTTTTCGTCTGCTTCGCTCCGGCGCCGGCAAACAAGTAAGATTTACGCTCGCCGTGTGGTGTCCCGGTCGTTAGACTCCGCCTCTGCCTATGGAAGGAACATCGTCATGGAGACGGGGATCGATCATTTTCTCGGCTCTGATTTTGTTGGCGGTTTGCATCGTACTGTGGATTCTCCTTGAACCCAAATGTCTGGCAGCGGTCGCCGCGCAGCCGTCGAGTCTGCTTCCATTACCTTTTCTGGTCTTCGTTGCATTCGAGATGCTGGTGATTTTGCAACATCTCTCTCGGATCCTGACGGCAAAACTGGTCGGGCTGAGACTTCTGGCGTTCGCTTGCGGACCGTTTGCAATCCGGCGAATTCGAAATCGGACGCGATTCACGTGGAATAACCGGGAGACGATGATAAGTGGAACAACGATTTTTGAACCGAAGACCATGTCAGGTCTCCAGTGGCGATGTCTGTGGCTCATTGCCAGCGGTCCAGCGTCAATGATTCTGGCCGGGTCGTTTTTCATGCTGATTGTTCAGGTCACTGATCCGACGCGGGCGCCAATTGATACTCTTTTTCTTGGAGCTATGGCCTTTATTGGAGTTTCAGTTGGAGTGCGCCACTTATTGCCTTTGCCCCTTCGCCGATCGGTCAGCCATGGAACGCTGCTCTGGGACGCGCTTCGCGGTCGTCCAACAGGCGAAGTGCTTTTTCTGGTGAGCGCGTTGCTTCATTACGGACAACAAGGGGTCAGGCCGCGCGACTGGTCGCAAAACATGCTGGACATCGCGTTACGACTAACCGAAAAAGCAGATGTTGCCGAGCGCGTGACGGTCTGTTTTCTCGCGTTTTACCGGGCGATCGACCTGCGTGAAATCGATCGGGCATCGCGCTATCTGGAGGAGGCGGTTGCAAAAGCCAATCCGAAATCTCGGGTGCTGTATTCCTGGGTCATGCTAGAGAAGGCGTTTTTCGAGGCCTGGTTCAGGCGAGACGAGTCGAGAGCCCGGGAGGCTTTTGAGCGGGTAAATGATTGGTCCAGGGTTCCGCACCATACGTGGCTACGGGTGTCAGCGGCCATGGCCTTTTCGGAAGGCAAACCCGAAGAATGCCATCGCCAGGCGCGAGAAGCGCTGAACATTGTCCAATTGTTGCCGGTGGCGCACCCGTTAGCGGTAGATTGGCTTAAGGAGTTGATAGCCAGCTCACAAGTCAAGTGTTAAGCAAGTCAAGAAGTCAGGAGTTGCAGGAGTTCAGGAGTTGCAGAATGAGACGGCGGCTTTCCAGTCACGTCCCTTTCGCGTGCGACGCTTGGATCGAGCGGTAGCGCTCCTGCGCGCTCCGGCGTTGTGCGCCTCGGCGGCGTTTTCGCTTCTGCCCTGCGCTCTTAAACCTAGATTCAGAATTTAAGGAGTCTTCGTCGTCCTCGTCCTCGTCCTCGAGAATCCCGATCGTTTCGCAATCAGACTAACTGAACAAATTAGTTCCATCGGTCTATTTGCGGTCACGGAATCCCAATGCACCGAGGACGAGCACAACGACGAGGACGATTCCTGCATCGGTCCCAAACCTCTAAAGATTTGTGACCGATGCAGGCTAGCCGGTCCAGATTTCGTGGTAAAGCTGTTCGATTTCTTGCGGAGAGGGCACCCGAGGATTGTTTGCGGGCGAGCCGGAAGCCAGGGCTTGCTGCGCCATGGTCGGAATACTCTCATCCCACGCCCGGCGATCAATTCCGAATTCGCCGGGAGTCGGCACCTCGAGTTTCTTGTTCAATTCGTGCAGATTCTGAATCAGAGCAGTAGCGGCTTCATTGGAGGCGGTGCCCGGCCGTACCATCCCCATGACCCTGGCGCATTCCGCGTAACGTTCGACGGCGGCCGGCACCGAAAACCCTGTCACCGCAGGCAGAAGCATCGCGTTGGACATGCCGTGTGGCACATGAAACTTCGCGCCGATCGGACGACTCATTCCGTGCACTAAAGCAACGCTCGAATTAGAAAATGCGATCCCTGCTTGGGTTGCGGCAAGCATCATCCCTTCACGAGCAACACGATTCTGCGGTTCGAAGCACGCGATTTGCAAATGCGTCCAAATTGCCCTCATGGCTGTCAACGCAAAGTTGTCAGCGAACGGATTGGCGCGCCGGCTAACATAGGCCTCAATGGCATGCGTTAGCGAGTCTACCCCTGTGTCTGCGGTCAATCGCATCGGCTTCGAGAGAGTCAGTTCGAAGTCCACCAGCGCGGCTTGCGGCAAGTACGCGAGACCGATGCAGAGCATCTTTTCTCCAGTTTCGTCATCTGTGATGATCGTGAACCTGGTCGCCTCAGAACCTGTTCCGGCGGTCGTAGGAATGGCGATGATCGGCAGCCCTGGTTCGTTTTGTTCGCGCGGCGCCTTGTAGTCCCGCATGCGGCCTCCATGCACTGCCAAAACGGCGATTGCTTTTGCCGTGTCGATCGAGCTGCCTCCGCCAAGGCCAATCACACAGTCGTGAGTGCCGCCTCTGAGAAATTCGAGTCCGGCCTGCACCGCAATCACTGTCGGATCGAGAACCGTTTCAGAGAAAATCCGCGGCTCGCCAAAGGCACCCAGCGACTCAGATAGTATTCGCGCCAAGCCACGTTTCCGCAAAAAGGGATCCGTAACGATCAGCGGATTGTTCAGTCCCAGGACTCGAAGAACATCCCGAGCCTCGGAAAAGGAGCCGCCGCCAATTCTCAGAATTCGTGGAAGAGCAATTTTAGCAACCATGGTCTTATGATTTAGACCTTTGCTGGTCGCACCAAGGCATGTCAACCGCCGAACGGTGAGAAGACGAAGATCCACTTGTGTCATGCACGCCCATTCCTATGTTGAGTCTGCGAATAAGGACAAAGCAGGATGAGCAATTCCGATGAAACGCTCCGCTTGATGGTGGCTAATTGGCTGACAGACGTAAAGCGGCGGGGAGCAGAGCTATACGCTGCCAACGAGGGAGACCAAGTCCAGTACTTCTCTTTTGAAGGGAAGGACCACTTCAGGTTCAGCATTGAGATTGACTATGCCATCCAGGAAATCACTGTGCAGATCACGGATCCGAAGACAGGCGGAATCGAAATCGAGATCCTCGCGCTGGCCGCCAAAAATCTCGATTCCCTTGCCCGGCTGATGTGTAGCGTCAAAGAAGGCGAGGCGGTCGTGCCGGTTTATCTCCTGGCTCAGCTTGCGGTGATTTGCCACGGATATGAACGTCTGGTACAGGAACTCGACCAATTACACGGCATTCAGACGACGACCGGAAGTGTTGCCGGAATTGAAGCTGACCTGCGCCGCTTTCTGACGCCGGAGGAACAAAAACGCACAGACAATCCGCTCTTGTCTCGAAAAGGTAAAGACAACAGAAAGTCTGCGCAGTCTTGATTTTAGTAAGCGAAG